>CAIOHM010000354.1 GCA_903858055.1 uncultured delta proteobacterium | reverse complement strand
GGAGCAACGCCGCGAGGGCGCGCGGGGCACCGGCACCTTGGCTCGCGGCCCCGAAGAGCGGCAGGACGAGGCCCACACCCACGGCCTCGACGAGCTCGCCACCCCCTCGGTAATTGAGGCGAAAAGGACGAAATTCGTAGAGCGCCACGCACCCGACCGCGGCCATCGCGAGCACGGCCGGAGCGCGCTGGCCCGTCACGCGCGCGAGCGTCTGGCCCGCCGTGAGCACGAGCGCCGCCCCCACGAGGGCACCGAGCGCGAGCGCGCGCCGTGAGAGCACTCCATCGAGGAGCACCTTCGGAGAGGGCGAGGTCTCGTGCGCGCGCCGCAAGCGGTCGGCTTCCTCGTCGACGAGGTCGTTCGCGCCGAAGATGAACATCGCGTCACCCACGAGGAAGAGCGCGAGCGGCAGAAGCGCCTCCACGCGCATCGCGTAGCCCGCCCCCAGCGCCGCCGCGATCCCCGCGGCGAGCGGCAAGGCGAGCTTCGGCCACGCGCGCGGACGCGCGAGGGCTTCGAAGGCAGGGGCCGAGAAGAGCATCACCACGGTTCGAGGCCTGGGCTTACCCCCTCCGGCGGCCTTTGGCGATGCGAGAGCGCTCGGCAGATCGCTGGCGATCAGCCCGTGCTCGCTCTTTTGCGCGCACGGTGCTATCCGGCTTGTCTCCCTTTTTCGGCCCCGTCCGCGAGGTTCCCATGTCCGACACGAAGTTCGCCCAGCTCATCGCCGCCAAGAAGATCGACTCCCGCCGCCTCCTCGCGGTCTCGCACGGCCTCGAGTCGCTCGGTATCGAAGACCGCAAGATCCGCCTCGCGAAGCGCCTCGCCCGCAAGGCCGAGGGCGGCGCGAAGGAGAAGGACACCCGCAAGCCGAAGTCCGGCCGCCCCGTGACCGACCGCGCCCTCGCGGCGGCGCTCTCCGGCAAGGAGAAGCTCTCGGGTCCGACGAAGACCCGCATCCTCAAGGCGGTGAACGCGATCCTCTCGGCAAAGAAGCAAGAAGCGGTTCAGCTCAAGGAGCTCTTCTGAGAGCCCAGCGCCCCGCGCAGAGCCCCGGCCTCGGTCGGGGCTTTTTTGTTGCCGAAATTTGGCCGAACACGTCGCGGCGCGATGTCTTCGGCCCATGGGCTACCTGGCACTCGCCGTTCTCCTCGCTCTCCTCGGCTCCGAAGCGCTCGAGGTGCTGCGCAACGGCGGCACCAAGCGCGCGGCCTGAGCGCCGACCTCGAATCAGGGCAGCACGCGCCAGCGCGATGAGCCGTCGGGCGCGTCGGTGATCTCGACGCCGAGACCCGTAAGCTCTGCACGGATCGCGTCCGCGGTCGTCCAGTCCTTGGCCGCCTTGGCGTCGGAGCGCGCTTGCACCTTCGCCTCGACCGCCGCCGCCTCGAGCCCGCGGATGCGCAGGCGGAGAGCCCGCGTGCGCGCCGCGTAGGTCGCCGGGCTCACTTGGAGGAGGCCCACGTGCGCGAGGGATGCCTCCCACTCGGTGAGCGCGAGCTTCGCAAGGGCCACGAGCTCGCCCTCCGGCAGCGGCGACTTCTTGGGCTTCGCGAACCACGCGCCGATCTCGTTGGCGGCCTTCGCGTGGTCACCGAGCAGCGCGAGCACGACGGGCGTGTTGAGGTCGCGGTCGAGCGCCTCACGCACCTTCGCGCGCGTGCCCTCGAAGAGCGTGCGGTATGCATGGTTCGGGAGCGGCCCCTCTCCTTCGCGGGCCGCGAGCCCCTGGAGCAGCTCCCACGTCGCGTAGAAGTAATCCGTGCGCTTCTCGGCCTCGTCGATCGCGGGGAACCGCACGCGCCCGCCCTCTTCCTTGAGGACATCGAACGCGAGGGGGCCGCGGTACTGGGTTCCAAGCAAGAACGTGCGGAACGACTCGGGGTCGTTGCGATCGAGCACTTGCTCGACCGTGACGAAGTTGCCGAGCGACTTGCTCATCTTCTCTTGGTCGGCGGTGACGAAGCCGCCGTGGACCCAGTGGCTCGAGAAGGTCTCGCCGGTCGCCGCTTCGCTCTGCGCAATCTCGTTCTCGTGGTGCGGGAAGATGAGGTCGATCGCGCCGCCGTGAATGTCGAGGCGGTTGCCGAGGTACTTCTGCGCCATCGCCGAGCACTCGATGTGCCAGCCCGGCCGGCCCTTGCCCCACGGGCTCGGCCAGCCCCAGTCTTGCTCCGCGCAGCCCTTCCAGAGCGCGAAGTCCATCGGGTCTTTCTTGTGCTCGACGACGGCCACGCGCGCTCCGGCTTGCATCTCGTCGAGCTTGCGGTGCGACAGCTTCCCGTAGGGGCCGAACGCCTTCACGTCGTAGTAGACGTCGCGCCCCACCGCCGTGTCGACGACGTAGGCGAAGCCCTTCGCAACGAGGGTCTCGACGAGGGCGATGATCTCGTCGATGTGCCCGCTCACCGTTGGCTCGTGATCGGGGTCGGCGCAGCCGCAGGCCTTGAGGTCGTTCTTCGCGAGCACCGCCATGCGCGCGCTGAAGTCCAAGGGCTCCTCGCCGCGCTCCCTCGACTTCACGAGGATCTTGTCGTCCACGTCCGTCACGTTGCGCACGAAGACGACGCGCTGACCGCTCGCGCGCAAGTGGCGCACGAGCACGTCGAAGGTCGTGAAGGTGCGCGCGTGGCCCACGTGCACGCGGTCTTGCGGCGTCACGCCGCACACGTAGAGACGCACCACGCCTTCTTCGACGGTGTCGACGGGCTCGAGGCGTTGGGTCATCGTGTTGTAGAGGGACGTGGGCAGCGCGGCCATGGCGTCGGCCTTAGCGTTCTCCCGGGTCCCCGTCACGGGGCGCGTGCGCCACGACAACGTGCTAGACGCTCGGCCATGCAAGGCTTGCTTCGTGGAGCAGTGGGCGCGGCATGCGCAGCGGTGGTGGCCCTCTCGGCGCCGGGCTGCAAGTCGCAGCCGCGCACCCAATGGGATGGCCGCGTGGTGACGCGCGGCGAGCTCGTCGCGGATCTTCCGTCGGTGCCCGCGAGCTGGAGCCGTCTCCAAATGGAAGGCGCGATGCTTGCTTTCCGCACCCCCGAAGAGCGCCAGCTCGTCCTCGTGAACGGCCGGTGCGGGCTCGCGAACGACGACGTCCCGCTCGTCTCGCTCACGCAACAGCTCCTCATGGGCACGACGAACCGCGCTACGCTCCGCGAGGAGCGAACGCCGTTCGACGGCCGCGAGGCCCTGCGCTCCTTCGTGGTCGCGAAGCTCGACGGCGTACCGCGCTTCTTCGACATGCTCGTCGTGAAGAAGAACGGCTGCGTCGTTGACTTCGTGCGCACCGGTCCGCCCGGCGACGAGCACAACGGCCAGGAGTCCTTCGACGCGCTGCTTGCCTCGTTCCACCTGCGCGCGCCCGAGGCGCCATGAGCGAACGCGAGAAGGCGCCGATCGTGCGCGACGCCGAGCGCCTCTTCGAGAACGTCGGCGAGGCCTCGGCCCTCTTCGTCGACGCGATCAAGGCCTTCGGGCGCCAGCCCTTCGAGGGTCGCGCCATCGTCGAGCAGATCGACTCGCTCGGTGTCGCCTCCATGGGCATCGTGCTCGTGACGTCGATCTTCATCGGCATGGTCATGACGATGCAGTTCGCGTTCGGCCTCCAGCGCTTCGGCGGCCTCGAGTACATCCCGCGCGTCGTGAGCCTCTCGTTCGCGCGCGAGCTCGCCCCCTCGCTCACCTCGGTCATCGTGGGCGGCCGCATTGGCAGCGGCATGGCGGCCGAGGTCGGCTCCATGAACGTCACCGAGCAGGTCGACGCCATCCGCGCGCTCGGCGCCGACCCGGCGAAGAAGCTCGTCATGCCCCGCCTCATCGCGAGCATCGTGGTCATGCCGATGCTCAGCATCTTCGCCTTCGTGCTCGGCTTGCTCGGTGCGATCATCGTCTCGGCCACGCAATTTGGCGTCGCGCCACCGAACTTCATTCGCAGCGCGCTCGAGAGCGTCTCGCTCGTGGACTTCATGAGCGGGTGGCTGAAGACCCCATTTTTTGGGGCGATCATCGCGATCGTCGGGTGTCACTTCGGGCTCACCACGCGCGGCGGCACGGCCGGCGTCGGTCAGTCGACGACGCGAACCGTCGTCGTCGTCTCGATCTCGATCTTGATCGCGGACCTGCTCCTCACGAAAATGTTCGTCCTCTTGCTCGGCACGGGCTGAGACCGAAGCTCAGAACGTCGAGCTGTCGCCGTCGCCGGGCCCGAGGCCGCCCATGAGCACGCGGAAGCCCACGGCGATGAAGGTCGCGGGGAAAGGACCCGCCACGTCACGGCGCACGCCGATCTCGAGCGCGCCGGAGCGGTCGGCGATCGAGACGCCCGCGCCGATCGCGTGCGTGGCGAGCGCTTGATCGAAGCGGTACCCAAAGCGCACGGCGTAGCGCTCGGCGAGGGACCAGCCCACGCCCGTACCGCTGCGCCAACGAGGCGCGTCGCCGTTCGTCAGGTTCACGAGCGCCGAGCTCTCGATGGAGAGGCTGTCGAACGCGAAGCCCACGCCGGCCCCGTAGAGGCGGGGCAGATCGAAGCTCGGCTCGGCGAAGAGGTTCTTCGCGACGAGGCCGAGGCGAAAGACCGGTGCAGGTTGCAAGAGGAGCCCCGCGTCGAACGCCAGCCTCGTTCGCTCTGCGTCCGCGCGTGCCACCGGTTCGCCGCCGACGGGGCCATTGCCCAACGTGTCCGTCGTGCGGAGCCAGCGGCCGGCCACACCGACCGAGAGCGCGTCCCCGAGCGGGTAAGCCGCGCTGCCGCGGACGTCGATCGCGCTGCGAGTGAGCGACGATGTGTCGAAAGAAGTCCAATGTGCGGAAAGCCCGCCGGCCATCCGGCTCGTGAGCGAGTCTGCGATGGCGGCGCCGTACTGCGCGAGGCCCGCTTCGGGGGACCAATTGCCGGAGAGCACGAGCTCATACGATCTTGACACCGTGAGCGCCGCAGGGTTCGCGAGCGCGGCACCGGTGCCTCCCCCCACCGCGAAGTCGCCGCCCGCCATCGCGACGGCGCGCGGCTCGCGTGAAACCCCGAGGTCCCAAGCTTGTGCGGAACTCGTGTCATTTCCTGCACGAGCGGTCCCCGCGCGGAAAGCAAGCACTTCCATCGAGAGCACGAGGAGGCCTGCGGCGCGTGGCTTCATGATGCTTTTCCCTACACCTGTGTTCGCGTTCAGGCGAATAATCGAAGCCTTGGAAATCCTCGTGTGGGAGCCCATGCACCCTGCACGTGATTTCTTGTGGACACGTGCAGGGCTCCCGGAAGGGACCTCTCCGGAAGTTCCGGCGCCCGCGTCATACCCCGACCGAACGTGTGCACCCTTCACGAAACCCGGCCAATTCGTTCGCTCTGCACGCAAAATAGTCTTTTGATTTCGGCGTCTTCGCTACAAATTTTGTTTTGGCGATTGTGGCAACGTTCGGGCCGGTGATAGCCCCATTTGTGTTGGGAGCGATGACGCGGCTCGAAGCCGTTCGACCCGCCGTCCCCTGAAGCATTCTTTCGTTTCGCTGCTTTTCTCCGCCGGCCCGTCGAGGGTCTCCGCTTGCCTGCAGTGCGTCATTTGACGCGGCGCAGCTCACACCCTTCGGCCCGCGGCCCCTGCCGTCAACGGGTTTCCCACACCCTGTGGAAAACCTGAGGACATCCGTTTCCCTGACTCCATGAGCGAAGCCCTCTCCCTAGCCCAGCCCCATCCCGCGTGGGTCGAGACCGTTGGTCGGCTGCGCGCCCGCACGCCGGGCTCGTTCGACACGTGGTTTGGCGGGGTGCAGCTCGAGGACTTCACGGACGGCGTGCTCTCGCTGCGCGCCCGCGATGCCTGGGTGCAGTCGTGGGTCACCATGCACTTCCTGCCGGAGGTCGTCGCCACGCTCTCGGAGCTCACCGGCCTGACCGTGACGGCGCATTGGACCATCGGTCCCGTCCTGTTCCCGGTCGCGGTCCCCGAACAAGCACCCGAAAGTTCAAGCGTTCGCACCTCCGCGCTCGCGCCCCCCGCCGGTCTCCGTGCCTCGGCGCTCCCGGTCGCGGCCCCGCTGCTCGCGCCCGTGCCCGTGCCTGCAGCGCCCGCACCGCAAGCGCCGTGCGATCCCATCTTCCGCCAGTCGTTCGCGGACTTCGTCGTCGGCCCGTCGAACCAGCTCGCGCACGCGGCCTGCCTCGCGGTCGCCGGCGACGTCGGCACGCGCCACAACCCGCTCTTCCTCTGCGGCGGCACGGGCCTCGGCAAGACCCACCTGCTCGGCGCCATCGGCAACCGCGTGCGGGAGCTGCGGCCCCACGCGCGCGTGGTGTACGTCTCGGCCGAAGCGTTCATGAACCACTTCATCGAGGCGCTCCAGACGCAGTCGATGGCGGCCTTCCGCGCGCGCTACCGTGACCGCTGCGACGTGCTCCTCGTCGACGACGTGCAGTTCCTCGCGGGCAAGACGCAGACGCAAGAAGAGTTCTTCCACGTCTTCAATGCGCTCCATCAAGCGGGCAAGCAGATCGTCCTCACGAGCGACAAGTACCCGCAGCAGCTCGACCGCATGGAGGAGCGCCTCGTCTCGCGCTTCCAGTGGGGCCTCATCGCCGACATGCAGGCGCCGGAGCTCGAAACGCGCGTCGCGATCGTGCGGCGCAAGGCGCGCCTCGAGAACTTGCTCCTCGAAGACGCCGTCGCGCTCGCGATCGCCCAAGGCGTGCGCTCGAACGTGCGTGAGCTCGAGGGTCTCCTCGTACGCCTCGCTGCCAAGGCGTCGATGCTCCACCGCCACATCGACGTGGACTTCGTCCGCCAGGAGCTCGCGCTCTCGGGCTCGACGCGCGCCACCGAGGCGGGCATCGACGACGTACAGCGCGTGGTCGGCCACCACTTCCGTGTCACGCACACCGAGCTCGTCGGCAAGGAGCGCCATCGCCGCATCGCCTTGGCGCGCCACGTCGCGATGTACCTCTGCAAGCACTCGCTTCGCTGCAGCTTTCCTGAAATTGGGCGTGCGTTCGGCGGCCGCGACCACACGACGGTCATGAGCGGCGTGCGCCGCATCGACGACCTCCGCGAGAACGACCCCGAGGTGCGCGCCCACGTCGAGGCGCTGCGCAAGAAGCTCGGCGACGAAGGCTGAGCGCGTTCTCACGCGAAGACGTGATCGCTCACGCGAGGCGATCGACGTCGAGGACCAGCACGGTGACGTCGTCATCGAGCTCCGGCTTCATCGCGTAGGCTCGAACGGCATCGCCCAGCTCGTCTGCGAGCTCCTGCGCGGTGCCGCGGTGGGCCTTCACGATGGCCTCGATGCGCTCGTGCCCGAAGGCGCCTTGCGCGCCGTCTTGCTCGAAGAGCCCGTCGGTGAAGAGAACGAGGCGTGCGCCCGGCGGGAGCATTTGCCGCTTCATCGTGAACGTCGAGCCCGCCATCATCCCGAGGAAAGGACCCGGCTGGTAGATCTCCACGAGCTCGCCCTGACGCTCGAGGAAGATCTCGGGTGCCGCCGCGTTCGCGAACCGAAGCTCCCAACCTCCTGCGCTCGCGCGGACGATGTCGAAGCACGCCGCCGTGGAGCGGAGCTCGAGGTCGGGAAAGTTCGCGACGAGCACCTCGTTGAGCGTGCCGAGGAGGGCGTGAGGCCACTCCTGCTGCCACTTCAGGGCTTCGTACTCGGTCTTGAGGACCATCGTGCGCAGCGCGGCCTGCACCCCGTGGCCCGTCGTGTCGGCGATGAAGAAGCGGTAGTGCCCCGCGGCGAGCTCGAACGCGTCGACGAGATCGCCCCCGACGAGCGCCGCCGGCATCGCGCGCAGGCCCGTGCCGATTTCCGCGTTCTCGAGGTTCAAGCGCAGCGCGATCGCCTGAAAGCGCGCCGCCTCCTCGATGTCCGCGAGGAGCAGGCGATCTTTCGACTCGACCTCCGCGAGGGCCTTGCGCAGGTCCATCGTACGCTCCTCGACGCGGTCTTCGAGGTCACGGGCGCGCCGATGAAGCGAGCGGATGCGCGCGCGGGCGGCGAGCCAACCCGCGAGGCCAAGGCCGGCCACGACCACGACCCAGAACCCGCGACGCTCGAACCAGCGCGGCGTGACGACGATCGAGAGCGGGCTCGCGAGCTCAGCGCAGGCACCGTCGACCGAGCAGGCCTTGAGGCGGAAGCGATACTGGCCGGGGCGCAGATCGGTGTAGTTTGCATCACGACGGGCGCCGTCGTCGATCCACGCGCTGTCGAGACCGTCGAGGCGATGCGCGAAGGTCATCGCGCTCGGGGCCGCGTAGTCGAAGGCCGTGAAGGCGAGCGCCAGGTCGTGGCGGCCCGAGGTGAACTGCATGGCGTTGCCGCCCGTGACAACGTCGCGATCGAGCAGGACTTGCTCGAGGTGCGGCACCGGCGCCTCGGCGGAGAGCGTGACCTTCGCGGGGTCGACGCGCGTGAGGCCCATGGTCGTACCGAACCACACCGCGCCCATGGGATCGACGAAGACGCTCGGGTCGCCCGCGTTCGACTCCAGGGTGCGGAAACCGTCAGCAGGGCCAAAGGCGCGCGTGACGACGGCCTTCGTGCTTCCTGCAGCGAGGGCCTCGATGCTGCGCTTTTCGATGCGGATCACGCCTCGATTCGAGGACGCCCAGATCGTTCCGGCGGGCTGCTCGACGGTCGCGTAGACTTGTTCGTCTGGGAGGCCTGCGGGCGCGTCGATGACCGTCCACGTTCCCCCGTGGCGCCACACGATGCCCGCGGACGTCCCGAGCCATTCGTCCCCGGCTGCGTCGACACGTCGATGCAGCACCGACGCATCGTTGGGGATCGGGAGCTCCACGCGCGTGGCGCCGCTCGCGGCGACGCGGAAGAGGCCCGCGCGCGTGCCCGCGAAAACCCCGTCGGCGTCGCGCTGAACGAAGAAGACGATGAGACCGGGCGCGACGACCTCCGGTGCAACTGTCTCGAAGCGGTCGCCGACACGGCGCATGACGCCTTGGCCGTGCGTCGCGATCCACTCGGGGGTCCCGTCGTCGCCGAGCACGATCGATCGAACGCGCAGCGACTCGGTGCCCGCGAGCGCATGGGCCGGGGTGCCGTCGTGCGCGAGTTCGACGACCCCGGACTCGCGTGTCGAGGCGAAGAGGACGCCCTTGTCGTTCTCAACGAAGCCGTAGACCGTGCGAGCCGCCGGGATGCCTGCTTCGACGAAGGAGCCCCCCTCGCGACGAAAGACGCCCGCACCTTCGGTGCCGACCCAAAGGTCGCCCGAGCGGCTCCCGAAGACCGAGCGCACGTCCTGGCCCGCGAGACCATGGAGCGCACCGAACGTCACCGCCGGGCCCGCGAACGCGCGCTGCAAGCCGCCGCCGGAGGTGCCGAGCCACAGGCCGCCGCGGTGATCGTCGAAGATCGCCTTCACGTGATCGTCGACGAGACCATCGCGGGCGGTGAAGCGCTCGATTCCCTTCACGCCCACGCGCAAGAGGCCTGCGCCGTCGGTGCACACCCACAAGAGCCCGCGCTCGCCTTCGAGGAAGGCCGTCACGGGCTCGCTCGGCATGCCCTCGGCGCGCGCGACGTGCTGCGGGTGGTCGCCGAGCTTCACGAACTCGCCGCGGCCGCCGACCAGCACGGAGCCGTCTCGCGTGGCCCCGAGCGCGCGCACGTCGCGGAAAGGCAAGCGGACCTGCTGCGTGATGTCGCGCACCGCATCGCCGTCGACCGCGAAGAGCCCGCTTGGCGTTCCGACGAGCACGCGGCTCCCGACGGCCGTGACCGCGCTCACTTGCTGGTCACTCGCGCCAGGCAGGAGGAGCTTCGTCGCGACCCCGTCGCGCACGCGAAAGAGTCCTGCGTCGGTGCCGACGAAGGTCGTCTCGGGCTGAAAGGCGAGCGCCGTGACGCCGGGGTTGTGCGCCGATCCTGCGGCGAGCGGCAGGGGCTCGAGCTTGCCCTTCACGAGCCGATGCACGCCGGCGGTCGTTCCCACCCAGAGCACCCCCGCGCCGTCGACGCCGAGCGTGAGCACGTTCGCCGAGAGCAGGTGCGGTTGATTGCGACGATCGAAGGTCGTCATCGTGACGCCGTCGAAGCGCACGAGACCGCCCTCGGTCGCGAGCCACAGGTAGCCCTCGGGGGTCTGCGCGATCGAAGAGACCGTGTTCTGCGGGAGCCCCTCGCTCTGGGTCCACGCGCGCGTCGCGTACTGGTCGAAGGATCGCGCGCCGTCGGCGG
>CAIOHM010000353.1 GCA_903858055.1 uncultured delta proteobacterium | reverse complement strand
AGCGGAACATGTTGTCGATGAAGACGAGCACGTCCTGGCCCTGCTCGCGGAAGTACTCCGCCATAGTCAGGCCGGCGAGCGCAACGCGGAGGCGGGCCCCGGGCGGCTCGTTCATCTGGCCGTAGACGAGCGCGGTCTTCGAGAGAACGGTCTCACCCGACTCGAGCTTCGACTCCTGCATTTCGAGGAAGAGGTCGTTGCCCTCGCGCGTGCGCTCGCCGACGCCGGCGAAGCAGGAGACACCACCGTGCGCCTTCGCGACGTTGTTGATGAGCTCCATGATGAGGACGGTCTTGCCGACGCCGGCGCCGCCGAAGAGGCCGATCTTGCCGCCCTTGCGGTACGGGGCGAGGAGGTCGATGACCTTGATGCCGGTCTCGAAGACTTCGATCTTCGTGGAGAGCTCGTCGAAGGCCGGCGGGCTGCGGTGGATGGGGAGCGTCTTCGCGGCGCTGACGGGGCCGGCCTCGTCGACGGGCTCGCCGACGACGTTGAGGATGCGGCCGAGGCACGCGGGGCCCACGGGCATCGTGATGGGCGAGCCGGTGTCGGTGACGTCCATGTTGCGCACGAGGCCGTCCGTCGAGTCCATCGCGACGGCGCGCACGGTGTTCTCACCGAGGTGCTGCGCGACTTCGAGCACGAGGTTGCCGGGCTTGTCGGAGATCGAGGGATTCGTCACGCGAAGCGCGTTGAGAATCTTCGGGAGCTCGCCGCCGCGGAACTCGACGTCGACGACGGGGCCGATGACTTGAACGATCTTGCCAACGTGGTTGCTTGCCATGGTTCGTCTCTTGCCTTTGTGGCGTCTCGGGGGGCTTGGGCCGTACGAGAAGGATGCCTAGCGAGGATTCGGGGGCGAGGGGGGCGCGACGCCTGGTCGCACGCCTCGTTCGAAGGAAAGCGACCCCGGATTGCGGTCGCCCTTGGAGCGGAGCGCGCGCGGCGCTATCACGAGCAACCCGCCATTTCAACGATGACCCGTTCACTCGTCTCTGGCCGCGTTTCTCCCTGCGCTCGTCTTGCGCGGGTGGCGTGTTTGCGCGGAGAGTTTTCGCGATGATCTCCGCTGAGACCGTTCGTCAGGTCCGCGAGCGCAGCGACATCGTCGCCGTGGTGAAGGTCGTCGTCCCGACGCTCGTGAAGAAAGGTCGCCGCTGGATCGGCCTCTGCCCGTTTCACCAGGAGAAGACTGGCTCGTTCAACGTGAACCCCGAGCGCGGCGCCTACTACTGCTTCGGCTGCAAAGAGTCCGGTTCGGTCATCGACTTCATGATGAAGGCCGAGGGGTACACGTTCCCCGAGGCGGTGCGCCTCTTGGCGGAGCAGGCGGGCATCGAGATTCAAGAAGAGCGCGAGACCCGCGACAAGAGCGAACAGGACCGCGAGCGACGCTTCCGCGATGACCTCCTGGCAGCGAACGCGGTCGCCGCCCAGTTCTTCGTCGACCAGCTCCGGAGCCACCCTCACGCGGGTTACGGTCTCCGCGAGCTCGCGAAGCGCGGGCTCGTGCCGGCGTGGCACTCGGGCCTCGAGCGCACGAAGGTCGACGACGCGCTCGACGCCTTCAAGGTCGGGTACGCTCCTGGCGACTGGGACGCGCTCGCCAAGCACTTTCAGCGAAACCGCATCGCGCCGACGCTCGGTGAGGCCCTCGGCCTCCTCGCGCCGCGCAAAGACGCGTCGGGCCACTACGACCGCTTTCGTCATCGGCTCATGTTCGCGGTGCTCGACCGCCACGGGAAGGTGGTCGCGTTCAGCGGGCGCGCGCTCGAGGCGCTCCCCGACGACGACCGAGCGAAGAACGAGCCTCCGCCGAAGTACATCAACTCGCCGGAATCTCAGGTCTATGTGAAGGGCGAAATGCTCTTCGGCCTCTATCAGGCGAAGAACGCGCTGCGGCGCGAGGCGAACGCGATCGTCGTCGAGGGCAACTTCGACGTGGTGTCGCTCCACGCGCGCGGCATCGAGAACGTGCTCGCGCCGCTCGGCACGGCCTTCACCTTCGAGCAAGCGCGGCTCCTCAAGCAGTACGCGCAGCAGTGCACGCTCATGTTCGACGGCGACGCGGCCGGCAAGAAGGCCGTGCGCGCCTCGCGCGAGCCTCTCGCCCGCGAAGACATCGCCACGCGTGTGGCGACGCTCGCAGGAGGAAAAGATCCGGACGAGGTCGTGCGCAGCGAGGGCGGCGTGGAGAAGATCCGCGGCGCGGTCCAGCACGCGAGCGGCATGCTCGAGTACCTGCTCGAACAAGCGCTCGACGAGGGCTTCGTCGCCGCCGACGCCATGGAGCGCGCCAAGCGCCTCGACTACGTCGCGAGTCTGCTCTCCAGCGAGCGAAACTCGCTCGTGCGATCGCTGGCGAAGTCCTACGCGGACGAGCTCGCGGGTCGCCTCGATCTCGTGCGCTCGCCCGAGGCCTTTCGCGCGCTCGAGCAGCACGTGAAGAAGGCGCTCGACGCGGAGAACCTCGCGCGCGGCAACCCGCAGATGACGCGAGCCCGCCCGCGCGAGGCCGGCGCTGCCGAGCGTATGGCCATCGTCGGATCGCTCTTCGACTACCCCGAGCTCGTGCTCGACCCGGAGGTCCTCGATCAACTCGAGGTGCTCGAGGGTCCTGCCGTGCCCACCATCGCGGCGCTACGCCGTGCGCTTCGTACGGGACCGAGTGGCGAAAAGAGCCTCGACGTCTCGGTTTTGCTTGCACATCTTCCTACGTCGATCCATGCCTTCGCCGCCGAGCGCCTCGCTGTTCCCCAGCATGAAGCTCTCGACCAGGCGAAACGGCACCTCATGGAGAACGCAAACAAGCTTCGGAAGCTCCTCCTCGCTCGCGAAACCACGGAAATCGCGCGAAAGCAGGCGAGCCTCGGAAGCGACTGGGAAGGCTCCCGCTCCATGGCCGAAGAAGCTCTTCGGCATGCCCGCCGTCGTCACGGCATCTCTTCCTGATTCTCTCAACGCACGAACCTTCCCCTCGAGGCCCGTCGACTGATGACCCGCGCTCGCTCATCCAGCACCTCCGTTTCTCCGAAGTCGGCCAAGGCCGTGGCAAAGAAAGCCGCGCCCGCAAAGAAGGCCGCGCCCGCCAAGTCGACCTCGCCGAGCCCTAAGGCGGCGTCCAAGAAGGCCCCTGCGCCGAAGGCCAGCACCAAGAAGGTTCCCGCCGCCAAGGGAAGCACCGCCAAGATTCCAGCCGCGAAGGCGAGCACCACGAAGGTCGCCGCGGTCGTCGCCAAGGGTGCCGACTCCATGCGCCGCCTCGAAGGGAAGGCCGACTCCAAGAAGGCCCCCGAGAGCAAGACTCGTGTCCCCGAGGCCCCGTCGTCCAAGACCTTCCGCGGCGGCGCGCACGAGCCCGCGCGCGGGTCGAGCCCCATGGGCTTCGACGACGACGTCGACGGCGGCATGGGCCAAGACCTCGGCGACAACATCGACGACGTCATCGGCATGGGCGAAGACGAGATCGAGATCGTCGACGCGGCCACCCAGGTGAAAATCGCGCCGAAGCGCATCATCGAGGAAGAGGCGAGCGACAAGAAGCTCGT
>CAIOHM010000352.1 GCA_903858055.1 uncultured delta proteobacterium | reverse complement strand
GCAGAGCATCGCGGTGCCGAACCAACCGATCATGGCCGCGCCGATCGCCGACGTGATGTGGTCGTAGCCCGGCGCGATGTCCGTCACGAGCGGCCCGAGCGTGTAGAAGGGCGCCTCGTGGCACAGCTCGAGCTGCTTCTCCATGTTCTCCTTGATCTTGTGCATGGGCACGTGGCCCGGGCCCTCGATCCTCACCTGGCAGTCGTGCTCCCACGCGACCTTCGTGAGCTCGCCGAGCGTCGTGAGCTCGCCGAACTGCGCCTCGTCGTTCGCGTCCGCGATGCAGCCCGGGCGCAGACCGTCACCGAGCGAGAACGAGACGTCGTACTTCGCGAGCAGCTTCGCGATGCGATCGAAGTTCTCGTAGAGGAAGTTCTCTTTGTGGTGCGCGAGGCACCACTTCGCCATGATCGAGCCGCCGCGCGAGACGATGCCCGTGACGCGCTTCGCCGTGTGCGGCACGTAGCGGAGGAGCACGCCCGCGTGGATGGTGAAGTAGTCGACGCCCTGCTCGGCCTGCTCCTCGAGGGTCTCGAGGAAGATGTCGATGTTGAGCTGCTCGACCTTGCCCTTCACCTTCTCGAGGCACTCGTAGATCGGGACCGTGCCCACGGGCACCGGCGAGTTGCGGAGGATCCACTCGCGCGTCGCCTTGATGTCCTTGCCGGTCGAGAGATCCATGATCGTGTCGGCGCCCCAACGCACGGCCCACTGCAGCTTCTCGACCTCTTCGTCGATCGAGCTCGAGACCGCCGAGTTGCCGATGTTCGCGTTGATCTTCACGAGGAAGTTCCGGCCGATGATCATCGGCTCGAGCTCCGGGTGGCGCACGTTCGCGGGGATGATCGCGCGGCCCGAGGCGATCTCGCTGCGCACGAACTCCTCGCTCACGTTCTCGCGAAGCGCGACGAACTTCATCTCGGGCGTCACGATGCCCTGGCGCGCATAGAAGAGCTGCGTCGGGCGCGCGTGCTTGGCGTCGAGGCGCTCCTGCACCCACGGCGCGCGCAGCTTCGGGAGGCCGTCTTGCACGGAGAAGCCGCTCGGACCCGTGGTGTCGTAGACGCGAACGGGGGCTTCGCCTTCGACGGCGATCGACCGGAACGGCACGCGCACGCCGTCCCCTTCGACGTAGACGCGGCTCGAGTTCGGGAAGGCCGCGGGGGCTGCGACGCCACGCTCGGTCGTCGTCGTGAGGTGGCGGGAGGGCGTTTTCGTGTCGCTCATGGGCTCGCCCGGCACCCTAGGCCGCGCGCGCCCCGGGTCAACGCGGAACGACCGGCGCTCCGCGTTTCACCAGGCGATTCTCAGCTGTCGCTCGAAGGATCGGTCGCGCCTGCGGGCTCGTCTGCGGCAGGCGTGGAGGGCTGCGCGGCGGTGTGCGCGGCCGGAGCGGCGGACGCCATCAGCGTGGGCTCCGCGCGGCGACGATCGCGGCTCACGAGCACCTTCGCGAGGTCGAGGACGACCTCGACCGTGTCGGGGGTCGCGCGGCTCAAGAGCGAGACCAAGTCCGCGAGGGCGCCTCGCTCGCTCGTGCCCGCCGTGCTCTCGACCATGAAATCGCCGGGCTCCGCGCCAAGGGCACGCGCGAGGGCGTCGAGTGACTTCGGACGCGGGAACCGAAGCCCGCGCTCGAAAGAGCTGATGGCATTGATGCTCAACTCCGCCAGTTCGGCCAAGCGCTCTTGTGAGAGACCACGCTGAAGACGAAGGTGGCGAAGCTGACGCGGAAAGATTTCGGCTGAGCGATCCACGCCGTTTGGGTATCGCAGGGGCCGTTGGATCGCAACCGGCGGATTTAATCAAAGCTTGGAAAATACCGCGTTTTCTGTCGCTGTGCTCACACTCCGCGTACGGCCCTATAAGGAGTCGCGCGCTAGCTTCGCTGCGCCTTCCGCTCAGCCAAGATGCGCTCAATCGTACGAGTCGTCATGGATCCGTCGATGACTTCTTCGTCGGCGAGGAGGACCTTGTGGAACGGGATGTTCGTGCGG
>CAIOHM010000351.1 GCA_903858055.1 uncultured delta proteobacterium | reverse complement strand
GCCGGGCCAGTGCGGCTGCGCGCCCGAGAGCGACGCCTCGTTCTGCAGTCCGTTCGGTCGATGCACCACCGTCAGCGGCACCGACAAGTGCGGCACGGCGCGCACCAACGTGAGCTGCACGTGTGCTGCGACCGAAACGTGCAACGCGAGCCTCTACTGCGACGCAACCGCTCCGACGATCCGCCAGTTCGGGACGACCGGTGTCGCGAGCGGCGACGGCATCTCGAACTGCGGCCTCTCCTCCAATCAGCACTGCGCCTCCAGCACGGCGCTCGCGGCAGGCAGCTACGTCTTTGGCACCATGAGCACGGTCCAAAACGCCTCCATTTCCCAGGTGCTCCTCGATCGCTTCGAGGTCACCGTGGGGCGCTTCCGCACCTTCGTCACGGCCTGGAACTCGGGCTGGCGGCCCACGGCGGGAAAGGGAAGGCACGAGCATGTCGGCGGAGGCCTCGGGGTCGCGGGCTCCGGCGGGAGTCGCGAGACCGGCTGGGACCCCGCCTGGAACGCGTACGTTGGGGCGCCGGGGGAGTACGCGAACGAGCCCACGGGCGCCGGCGCGACGGACGTGCCCTCGTGGACGTCGGCGCTCACGTGCAACCCGTTGGCGTCGACGTGGTCCGCGACGCCGGGGAGCCTCGAGCGCGCACCGCAAAACTGCCTGAGCTGGTACGACCTCTACGCCTTCTGCGTCTGGGATGGCGGGTTCCTGCCGACCGAGACCGAATGGGAGTACGCCGCAGCCGGCGGCTCACAAGAGCGTACCTACCCGTGGGGCTCGACCGCGCCCGGTGCGGACGTGACGCTTGCAAACTACAACTGTGGCATCCTGGGGAGCGGCCCCGGCATCGCCTGCACGAGCACCGCGAGCATCGCGGCGGTGGGCTCGAGCCCTGCCGGTGCCGCGCGTTGGGGGCACTTCGACGTCGGCGGTAACCTGTTCGAATGGAACCTCGACTTCGAGGGGAACCCGCCGTCTCCCTGCGCGGACTGCGCGAACCTCACCTTCTCTTCCTCGGGGCGGATCTTGCGCGGCGGGGCCTTCGGCTCCTCGGCCCAGAGCCTTTCGGCCTCCATGCGCGGCGCGGGTCTTCGTGCAGGCTACCGAGGCCCCGACATCGGCGGACGCTGCGCTCGCTCGCTGTGAGGGTTCGCATGCTTCGCGTGGGTCTCGTCGCTGTCGCTCTCTCGCTTGCGCTCCCGGCGCAGGCGCAGTCCAAACCGCTGCGCCCGCTCGCCGAAGAGCTCGAGGGGGATGCGCGCGCGAACTTCGAGCAAGGGCGGGCGCTCTTCGAGCACGGGGACTACCTGACGGCGCACGCGAAGTTCCGTCTCGCCTACGAAGCCTCGAAGAACACGCGTCTCCTCTGGAACCTCGCCGCGTGCTCGAGCAAGCTCAAGCGCTATGGGCGGGCGCTCCGCGAGGCCGAGCGCTACCTCGAGGCCGGCGAGGCGCTCAGCGTCGAGCAGCGCGAGAAGGCGCTGGCGTTCGTGCGTGAGCTGCGTTCGCTCGTGGCGCCCGTGACCTTTGTCGTGCGACCGGCGGGCTCGCGCCTCGCGCTCGACGGCGAGGATCGCGGGACGGTCGAAGAGCAGTCGTTGCACCCGCTCGAACTCGGTCCGCACGAGGTGAGCCTCGCGCGAGAAGGGTACGCGCCGCTGCGGCAGACGATCGACGTGCGGGACACCTCCGCTGCGACGTTCGCGTTTCGCCTCGAGGAGCTGCGCGCCCTCGGTCGCCTGGTGGTCGAAGCAGACGGCGACGCGCGCGTGGAGGTCGACGGTGCGCGCGCGGGCTACGGACTCGTCGAGCTGCGCCTCGCGGAGGGGCCTCACCGGGTGGTCGTCACGCGCGAAGGGTTCGAAGCGTTCGAGGCGCCGGTGACCATCGAGCGCGACGCCACGCGGCAGCTGCAGGTCACGCTCCGGCCTCGCACCACGTGGCTCAGCGGTTGGGTGCCGTGGGCCCTCGGGGGCACGTTGCTCGCGGCGGGCCTCGGCGTGGGCGCCTACTACGTGTTCGCTCCGACCCCCGTCGAGCAGCGCTTCGTGCCAGGCTCGACGGGCTTCGATTTCGTGTTGCGGTGAGGCGATGACGACGATGAACCGACCTTGGCTTGCCGCGCTCCCCACCTTGGCGATCGCCACGCTCTCGTGCAGCGCGCCCGTCACCCCTGCTCCCGGTCAGCTGATGGTGGTGCTCGGCTCGGACATGACCCCCGGCCGCGATTTCACGCAGCTGCGCATGACCGTGGAAGACCCGCGGGTCTCAGGGGTACTCGAGAACACGTGGACCTTTCGCCCGCTCGCGAACGGGCGCTTCGGTGGCGATACCGCGCTGCCTGCGACGGTGGCCGTCGTCGGCGTGCCGGGCTCGCGTGGCGTCGTCACCACCGTCCGCGTCGAGGCCAAGCTCGACCGCACCGTCCGTGTCGCGCGTGTTGCGCGCGTCGTCATCCCGGAGTCGGGCGTGCAGACGCTTCGCATGACGACGGACTGGCTCTGCTGGGACAAGCTCCCGGTTGACGAGGTCGACGGTGCGCCGGTGTCGTGCCCCGCAGGCCGGGCATGCGTCGGCGGCGCGTGCGTTAAGCCTGAGGATTCCCAGAAGGAGCTCGTTCCTTTCGACGAGGCGAGCGTCTTCGGCGGGACCGCGGACTCCCGCACCTGCTTCGACGTGCTCCGCTGTTTCGCAGGGGGAACCGTCGTACGCCCTGCGCTCACGAACCCGGAGACGTGCGCCTTCGTCTACGGAGGCAACGCCGGTAACGTGAGCGTGGCGGTGCGAATGCCCTCGGCGGTCACGCGAGGCTATTGCGCGCGCGACGGGTGTCTCCTGCCCCTCGACCGCGGAACGGCGGGCGGCTTCGTCGTGGCGGAAGGGAACGCGATCGTGCTGCCCCTCGCGGTGTGCACGCACGCCCGCGGTCTCGAGGTCGTGACGAGCGAGCGCTGTGGCCCGAAAGTCCAAGCGGTGCCCGCGTGCGGCGAGTGGTCGAGCTCCGCGGGGGACCACGATGGGAACGATCCAAACTTCGTCCTCGATCTGCGCGAGGCCGCGGCGCGCTGAGCTGAGCTCACGGAGGAGGCCGGCGCTCGCCAGGGCCCGTGCCGCGCGGTAGCACGGGCGATCCCGCCATGTCCGAAGCCGTGCACGTCCGCCCCGTTCGCCCCGAAGATCTCGAGCGCGTCTCGCACCTCGCCGAGAAGCTCGTCCACCTGCACCACGCTTTCGACCGTGAGCGCTTCTTCGTGCCGGAGAAGGTCGCCGAGGGCTACGCCTGGTGGTTCGCGAAAGAGCTCGCGCGCGACGAGGTCGTCCTGCTCGTCGCCGAGTTCGCCGGTCGTGTCGTGGGCTACGCGTACGCGCGCCTCGAGGAGCGCGACTGGAACATGCTCCTCGACGCGGCGGGGGCGATCCACGACATCTGGGTGGAGGATGAGGCGCGCGGTCACGGCGTCGCGCGCGCGCTCATGAGCGCAGCGATCGAGGCCTTGCGCGCCAAGGGAGCTCCGCGTGTCGTGCTTCACGCGGCAGCCAAAAACACGGGAGCCCAAGAGCTCTTCGCGCGCTTGGGCTTCCGCAGGACGATGGTCGAGATGACGCTGGAGCTGTGAGCGTGCGGCCTGTTTAGGCCGTGGAGGCGACGGGCCCCTCGAGCGCCGCTTGGGCTGCGGCGAGGCGCGCGATGGCCACGCGGAAGGGGCTGCAGCTCACGTAGTCGAGGCCTGCTTGGTGGAAGAAACGCACGGAGCTCGGGTCGCCGCCGTGCTCGCCACACACGCCGACCTTGAGGAGCGGCCGGGTCTTGCGGCCGCGCGCTTGGCCCTCGCGCACGAGCTCGCCCACGCCGTCGACGTCAATCGAGACGAAGGGATCTTTCTCGAGGATTCCCTGCTCGACGTACGCAGGCAAGAAGCGGCCGGCGTCGTCGCGCGAGAGGCCGAGCGTCGCTTGCGTGAGGTCGTTCGTGCCAAAGGAGAAGAACTCCGCGGTCTCGGCGAGCTCGTGCGCGCGTAGGGCGGCGCGTGGAAGCTCGATCATCGTGCCGAAGAGGTAGGGCACCACGACGGACTCGGCGTCGAAGACGCTCTTGGCGACCTCGTCGACGATGACCTTCATGCGATCGAGCTCGGCTTTCGCAATGGCGAGCGGGATCATGATCTCGGGCTGGACGCTCACGCCCTCGCGCTGCACGTGCACCGCGGCTTCGAGGATCGCCCGCACCTGCATCGCGTAGATCTCGGGGTACGTGATCGCGAGGCGGCAGCCACGGTGGCCGAGCATGGGGTTGAACTCGTGAAGCTCGCGGACGCGCGACTTCAGCCGTGCAAGCGGAACCTTCATCGTCGCCGCGAGCGCCTCGAGCTGCGAGTCCTTGTCGGGCAAGAACTCGTGGAGCGGCGGGTCGAGGAGGCGAATCGTGACGGGCAGCCCGTTCATCTCGCGGAAGATGCCAATGAAGTCCCCGCGCGGCTGCGGCAGGAGCTTCGCGAGGGCGCGCTCGCGTGCGGGCTTCTCCTCGGCGAGGATCATCTCGCGCACGGCGGCGATGCGCTCGTCGTCGAAGAACATGTGTTCGGTGCGGCAGAGGCCGATGCCCTCGGCGCCGAAGGAGCGGGCTACGCGCGCGTCGACGGGGGTGTCGGCATTGGCGCGCACCTTGAGCTTGCGCGCCTCGTCGGCCCACACCATGAGCTCGAGGAACTCCTCGCTCGCCACCGCAGGCACCGTGGGCACGCCGCCGAGGTAGACCGCGCCCGCACCGCCGTCGATCGTGAGCACTTCGCCGCGCTTGACGGTGACGATCTTGTTTTGGCCGCTCTCGCTCGCGACCGAGATCGTGAGCTGGCCTGCGCGCTCGTCGACGTGGATCGCCGAGGTGCCCGCGACGCAGGGCTTGCCCATGCCGCGCGCGACCACGGCCGCGTGGCTCGTCATGCCGCCGCGCGCCGTGAGGATGCCGCGCGCCGCCTTCATGCCGTGAATGTCCTCCGGCGAGGTCTCCGTGCGCACGAGGAGCACCGGGAGGCCCGCCATCGCCTTGCGCTCCGCTTCGTCGGCGTCGAAGACCACCTGGCCGCTCGCGGCGCCGGGGCTCGCGGGGAGACCGCGCGCGACGAGCTCCTTCGGCGCGTCGGGGTCGAGGGTCGGGTGGAGGAGCTGGTCCAGGCTCTTGGCTTCCACGCGCTGGAGCGCCTCATGCTTCGTGAGGATGCCTTCGCGCACGAGCTCCACGGCGATGCGCACGGCGGCCTTCGCGGTGCGCTTGCCCGAGCGGCATTGGAGCATGAAGAGGCGACCCTCTTGGATCGTGAACTCGATGTCTTGGAGGTCACGGAAGTGGCCCTCGAGGCGGCGCGCGACGCTCACGAACTCGGCGAAGACCGCGGGGCTCGACTCCTCGAGCGAGGTGCCCTTCGACTTCTCGGTCTTCGAAATGGGCAGCGGCGTGCGGATGCCCGCGACGACGTCTTCGCCCTGCGCGTTCGGCAGCCACTCGCCGTAGAGCGCGTTCTCGCCGGTCGACGGGTTGCGCGTGAAGGCGACACCGGTGCCGCTCGTGGCCCCGAGGTTGCCGAAGACCATCGCTTGCACATTGCACGCAGTGCCCCACGAATCAGGGATCTCGTGCATGCGGCGGTAGGTGATGGCGCGCGGGTTGTTCCAGCTGCGGAACACCGCGGAGATGGCGGCCCAGAGCTGCTCCCACGGGTCTTGCGGGAACGGATGCCCGGTGTGCTTTGCGATCACGCCTTCGAAGGCGACCGCCGCCTCCTCGAGCACCTCCGCCGTGAGCTCGCTGTCGGGCATCGCGCGGCGGAGCTCTTCCGAGTTGAAGCGCGTCACGTCGAGGCCCTTCGTGCGCGCGGCCTTGAGGCGCACGCCCTCGAGCGCGTCGTCGAAGTGGTGCTTGTCGACGCCGAGAGCCACCGAGCCCTGCATCGCGAGGAAGCGGCGGTACGAGTCCCAGGCGAAGCGTGCGTTGCCCGTGGTGCCTGCGAGAGCCGTGACGCCGGCGCGCGTGAGGCCGAGGTTGAGGATCGTGTCCATCATGCCGGGCATCGACGCGCGCGCACCGGAGCGGACGGAGACGAGCAGCGGGTTCTCGCCACCGAACGTGCGGCCGAGGCTTTGCTCGAGCTTCGCGACGGCCGCCCGTACGTCCGCCTTCACGTCTTCCGGCAGCGCCCCTTCACCCTGGAAGCGGGTACACACCTCCGTGGTGATGGTGAAGCCCGGCGGCACCGGGAGTCCCAGGCGCGCCATCTCGGCGAGGCCGGCACCCTTGCCACCGAGGAGATCGCGGCGCTTCGGATCGCCTTCCGAGGAGCCGTCGCCGAACGCAAGAACCTGTGCACCCATGGGAACCTCGTTTGCTTCGTCGCAAGACCGCAAGGCGGCAGAGTCTAGCGAGTTTGACGCAGAACGAAAGAACGCAGTGCGTCAAAACGTCAAAGCGCTCGAAATCGCGTCCGTTTCGGCGGCGAGGGCTGGCCAGCGGGCGTGCCGTTCGCCGGTCCAGCGACGCTTCCATAGGCTTCGAAGCACGGTTTCGGCGCGTTTGCCCCGCGGCGAGAACCCGAAGGCCGGCTCTTGCGAGACGTCGTTCGGGTCTGCGTACACGCGCCACACGAAGAAGCCTGCGAAGCCGCGCGCCTCCACGAAAGGCGTGAGGAGCGCCTCCGTCGCGAGGGCTTGCGCGCGTTCGTCGACGATCGGATGGCCGAGATCCTCAGGCCACTCCCACGGCTTCCACGCGGGGTCCGGTCGTGTCGTGTAGCCCATCTCGGCGAAGTACACGGGCTTGCGGAAGCGGGCGCCGAGCGCCGTGACCTCTTCGGCGATCGTGCGTGCGCGTGCGGTCATCGCCTCGCGCGTCGCGTTCGGGCTGTCCGCGAGCGGGTAGAAGCCGTTGATCCCGATGAGGTCGACGTCGTTCCAAATGAGCGTGTCGGCGGCGTCGTCCCAGTTTGCGGAATACGTCAGCATGCCGTGGTACGCATTTCGGATGCGCTTGAGGATGGGCCGCATGCTGGCGACGCGCTCGGTGGTGACCCAGGAGCGGAGCTCGACGCCGATCGCGAGCATCTCGGCATGGTGCTTTTCGGCCACGCGGGCCCAGGCGAGCACGTAGCGCTCGTAGCTCGCAGCCCACGCGCGCCAGCCTTCCTCACTCTTGGGATCGATCTGCGCGCGCCAGCCCCCGGATTCGACCCAGAGGTGCGGCACGAGCAGCACCCGCATGCCTCGCGCGTGGGCGGCGTCGATGGCGCGTCCGATGTCTTCGCGGTTCTTCGCGTGCGGCGCCTCGAAGGTGGGGTCGACGCCGAGACCCGCGAGGCTTCCGACGCGACCGAAGGGCGTGAGCGAGACCCAGTTCACGCCGCTCCGCTGGAGCTCGTCGAGCGTGGCGCCGAACGCGCTCGAGCCGTAGCCAACTCCGGGGTGGCAGCCGCTCTCGATGGGGCCGATCGTCATGCCGCGAATGGCAGGGACCTCGCGGCGAAAGGCGGGCACGACGGGCGTAGCCCCGGATGCGAACGACGCAGCGAGGAGCAGCGCTGCGGCCGTGAGACGAGGGCTCACGCGCCCTGCAGCACGGCGTCGGTCGCCTCGGCGAGGGCGTCCACGACGGCGTCTGCGCCCGCGGCAAGGAGCGCCTCGCGACCGTAGCTGTGCGTGACCGCGACACAGCGCAGCCCCGCGGCTTTGGCGGCCTTCACGCCGTTGGTGGCGTCTTCGATGGCGACGATGGGGCCAAGCGCTCCGAGCTTGCGCGCTTGCCCCACGCCGAGCACGTAGCCCTCCGGGTCGGGCTTGCAGGCCTGCGTGTGCTCGGCGGGCACGATGAAGCGCACGAGCTCCTCGACGCCCATCGCGGCGATCGCGAAGCGAATCTCGTCCTCGAGGGCGCCCGAGACGATGCCAATGGGGCCGAGCGTGGCGCGGTGGCGCACGAGGTCGACCGCGCCCGGAAAGATGCGAAGACCGGTCTCGATGCGCGCGCGGTAGTGCGGCTTCTTTGCCTCGACGAGCCCCGCGACGGTGGTGTCGTCGTGGGCGCGGCCGTGATCGGCGAGCACCGCACGGAAGCAACCGCGGTCGTCGTAGGCGAGGTAGCGCTCCTCGTAGAGCTCCCGCGTCAGGGTGATGCCGAGCGGCCCGAGGACGTCGGCGAAGGCGGCGAGGTGCACGAGCTCGTCGTCGACGAGGACCCCATTGAAATCGAAGAGCGTGGCGATCACGCGGCTCCGCTTACCATTCGAGGGCGGCCCACGCATGGAACGATGAACCCGCATCGCGCGGGGTGGCTCGCCGACCCGGTGAAGGCACGATCCACCAAGCCGCGAATTGACAGCTGTCAAGTAGGTTTGGATCGAGAAAAACCAGCTCTCCGTGCGTGTCGTCCGCACCAGCCGATTGGCCTGCGCTTTGCTCCACCCTTGGCATGGTCGCACGCTCGTTCCTCTCCGCCTCGCTCCTCGCGTGTCTCGCTCTCGGCGCCGTCGGCTGCGGCGCGGCGGAGCCCGAAGACGAAGCCCTCGGCGTCGTCGACGACGCGGAAGACGCGCTCACGATGGTGTGGCCCGTGGTGCGCAGCGGCCAGGTGAACCAAGACGTCACGACCGTGCAGTACCTGCTGAAGGCGGCGGGGTTCACCGTGAGCCTCGACGGCTCCTACGGGGCGGGGACCGAGACTGCCGTGAAGAGCTTCCAGCGTGCGCGCGGGCTCGTGGCGGACGGCATCGTGGGCACCTCGACGTGGGCGAAGCTCATCGCGACGGTGAGCTCGGGCAGCCGTGGCGGGGCGGTCGAGGCGGTCCAGTACCTTCTCAAGAACCGCTACGCGAAAGCGCTCTCCGTGACGGGCACCTTCGACACGAACACGGTCACGCAGGTGAAGAGCTTCCAGCAGTCGCGCTGCCTCACGGCGGACGGCGTCGTGGGCTCGCTCACGTGGAACGCGCTCGTGGGCCGCACCACCAACTGCGGCGGCGGTGGCACCTCGGGCTCGTCGTCGTCGCCCTCGACCCCGGCGGCGAGCGGGGGGCCTGCCTCGCGGATTCTCTCGGCGCATCGCGCGGGCACCGTAACCCTTTGGAACCAAACCTTCGGGCGCTACGACGGCGCGGACCCGCTGAACAACATCACGGACGCCGCCTCCGGGCGACCGGCGAAGCGCAGCTGCTACGGCTCCGCGCCCTGTGGTTCGGTTTACCTCCAGTCGGGCATGCTGAACGCCGTGGCGGCGTTGCGGGAGCGCTACGGGTACCGCTTCTTCGTGACCACGATCGCCGGCGGCAGCCACTCGAGCGGCTCGTACCACTACTCAGGCCGCGCCATCGACGTCGACGAGGTGAACGGGCAACGCATCTACGGCAACAGCACCGTCGCCGACCAGTTCCTCTCGGCGTGCCGCTCGCTCGGCGCCGTGGAGGCGTTCGGTCCGCGCAACGATCCGAACGGCCACTGGGATCACCTGCACTGCGCGTGGTGACCACGAGGGACCGAGGGAGCCCGCTCTTGCAGGGGCTCCCTCAGCGCGCTTCGCTCAGGCTCTCGCTGGGGTGGCGCTGCGGGCCGTCGATGGGGATCCACAGCTCGAAGCTCGCGCCGCCGAGCCGTTCGCTTCGCGCGACGTGAAGCTCCCCCTCGTGCTCGTTGGCGATCTCCGTGCAGATTGCAAGCCCGAGCCCCGTGCCCTTTCCTGCGGGCTTCGTCGTGAAGAACGTCTCGAAGATCTTCGTGGCGAGCTCGGGTGGCACGCCGCGACCGGAGTCTTCGACCGAGATGCGTACGCCCGGTACGCCGCGCGTCTCGAGCTCGGCGCGCACGAGGATCCGGCCCTCGAAGCTTTGGCCGCGCTGCTCGCGGACGGCGTCGAGCTCGTCGCCGGCGTTCGAGAGGAAGTTCACGATCACTTGGCCAATGTGCGAGCGGTGGCAGCGCAGCTCGGGGACGCCGCCGATCTCCACGTCGACCTGGTGCATCTTGAGGCGCTTCGAGAGGATCACGAGCGCTTCCTCGAGGACCTCGTCGAGGCGAACCCCCAGCATGAGCTCGCGATCGGCGCGCGCGTAGTTGCGCAGCGCCGAGCTGATCTCGCGCAGGCGCTGGGCTCCCGTACCGACGAAGCCTGCCAGTTCCAGCATGCTCGCGGCCTCGGCCTTCGCCCCCGCGAGCGCGCGCGCGTCGTCGCCACGCTCGATGCGTCGCACGAGGGTCTCGAAGAACTCGAGGAGCGATTCCTGCGCTTGGCCGATGTAGCCGATGGGGTTGTTGAGCTCGTGCG
>CAIOHM010000350.1 GCA_903858055.1 uncultured delta proteobacterium | reverse complement strand
TCGCGATCGCCGGCGAGCGCGCGTGCCTCCAAGAAGGCCGACGCAAACGCGCTGTTCTTTGCGCTCTCGTGCCTGCTGCGCAAGAGCGCTTGGGTCTTCTCCCCGGGGTCGAGCGTCGCGAGCGCTCGGGCCATCCGCGTCGCGGGAACGAGCCAGCTCTCGTCGGCGAGGCGCGCGCGGAGAGCGGGGGCGAGAGCGCGGCGTGTGGCCTCTTCCGTCAACACGGCCGCACGAGCGCGCACCGAAGGTGAAGGATCAACGAGAAAACGCGTGAGATCGTCGTCGTGAGCGGCCGATCCGAGCGCGTCCACCAAGGCCTCGCGGTTCGCTGGCTCGGTCTCGTGGTCATAGGCCTCGCGGAGCGCGTCGCGGAGCGCGTCGCGGTCCGCCGCGGGCAGGGTCTCGGCGAGCCATGCGCCGCGTCGCCGTGTCGCGCCCGAGGAGCTCGCGATCGCCGCACGCACGAGGCTCGCGAGGTCACGTGCGAGCGTCGCCGTGGGCACCGTGGCCGCGAGCGTGAGCCGCGTCTCGAGGGGGAGCGACGCGTCTTGAAGTTTCTCGCGGAGCATCGCCTCCGAGAGCTTCCGCACGGCCTGCGCCAAGGCCGCCCGCAGCGAGCGTCTCGCGGCTCCCTCGGCGGCGCTCGTCGCCTCGAGGAGCAGCTGAAACGACTTGGCCGCGTCGGATCGCGCGAAGACCGCCGCGAGCTTCGCGCGGTGCGTGAGGTCGAGGCTCTGAAAGCGTACCGCAAGGCCCTCGGCAGCCCTTGGGCCGCACGACCCAAGGAGCTTCTCGGCGCGCTCGCCGCTCTCGCCGCCCTCGACCACGAGCCGTGCGAGGAACGGGAGCCCGGCGGTGCAGCGGGAAGCCCCGAGGCGGTCGAGGATCGTGAGCTGAGCGGGGGCTTCGAGCGAGCGCCACTGGCGGCCGATGGCGTCGTACGTGGGCTCCGCCGCGTGAGCGAGAATGCCTGCAAGATGCACGCGCTCTTCGCCGGTCCCCACCACCTTCGGCAGCAACGTCTCGAGTGCATCGCCACGGAGCTCGGCCGCCGTAAGCGGCCGCACGCGTGCGCGGGAGGCGAGCACCGGGGTGTCGCCGTCGTCGACGTCGAGGTCGCGGAGGGTGCGAGGCTCGGAGAACCGGAGCACGAGCATCGGGGCCTCACGCGCCTTCTTGGGCACCGCGATCGTGACCTCTTCGTCCCCCCACGCGATCGTGAGCGCCGCGGGCCAGCGTCCTCGCTCGAGGAGGCTCTCGAGAAGAAGCGCCTGGACCGGTACGCGATCGTCGAGCTTCACCGTGCCCGAGGGCGCAGCCTCGGCGGCTTCGAGCCAGGCGCCATGAGGCTCGACGCGGGCGTCGAGGTCGAGGCGCAGCGGCGCGGCCGGCGCGGCATAGGCGAGCGAGGAGACGAGGGTCATGGCGAGGAGACCGCGATAGGCCATGCGGAATAGTTGCCCCATTCCGGGCCACTATGCGACCCCGGCATCATGGTGTTTCGTTCGCGCCCCCTCGCGACGGTCCTCGTCGCCTCGGCCCTGGTTTCTTGCCGGGGAAACCGCCACGACGAAGCGCCCCAAGCCCCGGTGGTCCCACCCGCCGCGGTCGTGGAAAAAGCCGCCCCCGCGCCGCTCACGGCGCCCTTCGTCGGCCTCGACCTCGCGCGCATGCGTACGGAGGGCGAGCACGCCACGGTGGTCCTTCCCTCGGGTGAAGTGGCCGAGCTCACGGTCGACCCGACGCTGCAACGCGCCGCCGAGAAGGTGCTCGCGCATCACCGGTTCGACCGCGCAGGCATCGTCGTCATGGATGTCGAAGACGGACACGTGCTCGCGTGGGCGAGCCGACGCGCGAACGGCCACGGCGATGTGAACCTCGAAGCGAACGTGCCCGCGGCGAGCCTCTTCAAGATGGTCACGGGCGCCGCGCTCGTCGAGCACGCGCACCTCTCGCCCGACACCGAGACGTGCTACTCGGGCGGCTTTCACAACGTTGGCCTCCGTGAACTGCACGAGCGCCCGGGGCACGAAGACGCGTGCGCGAGCCTGTCGCTCGCCATGGGCAAGAGCCTCAACACGGTCTTCGCGCGCCTCGCCGTGAAGCACCTGAAACCCGCCGTGCTCGAACACGAAGCGCGCCGCCTTGGCTTCGGCGCGCCGCAGCCGTTCGACGTCGCGAGCGGCGCCAGCGAAGTGCACGTGCCCTCCGACACGCTCGGTTTCGCCCGCACGGCTGCAGGCTTCGCGAACAGCACGACGAGCCCGCTTCACGCGGCGGCGCTCGCCGCCATGTTCGCTCGAAGCGGCGATCGCCCGGAGCCGCGGATCGTCGCGCGCATCACCGACGCCGCGGGGAACGTTCGCTACGAGCAGCCCGCACCCAAAGCCACGCCGCTCGTGGCCCCCGAGGTCGCGCGCGCCGTCGGTCGCATGATGGAGGCGACCGTCAGCGAAGGCACCTCGCGCAAGGCTTTTCATCGCGGCGAGAAGCCCTGGCTCGCGACCAACGTGGCGGGCAAAACCGGCACGCTCAACGTCCCCGACGCAGGGGGGCTCGTGACGTGGTTTGCAGGTTACACGGAGCGGAGCCGTGGCTCGGTGCGTCATCCCGTGGCCATCGCGACCCTCGTCGTGTCGGGCCCGCTGTGGGATCTGAAGGCGAACGTCCTCGCGCGCGAAGTGCTCCGGGCCTGGGAAAAGCCTGAGATCGCGACCGCGTGGGCCGAGGGAAGGGGGTTCGGTGAACCTTCGACGCGCCGCGGCCGACGTGGTGTCCACGCAAAAAAGTCGCGCTGATCGGCGCCTCGTCGTGCTTGCGAAGCGGCGTCCATCTCGGCAGCATCGCGCGCCGAGCCGGTCGCCCATTTCGGCGTAGGCACCCTTGGCAGGAGGAACCAGTTCGATGGCATCGTTGAAGATTCAGTCCAAGCACGCGGCCCCCACGGAAATCGCCGCGGACGTGCTCGCCGTCGGTGTGGTTGCCACGGGCAAGAAGGGCGACTTCGGCCCGGCGGTCGCAGCGCTCGACGAGGCCCTCGAAGGGGCGCTTGGCAAGGCCATCGCGAAGGAAGAGTTCACCGCGAAGCGCGGGCAGAGCGTCGAAGTGCAGACGCTTGGTCGCATCGAAGCGAGCGTCGTCGTCCTCCACGGTCTCGGTGAAGCCGAGGCGCTCAAGGGCGACGGCATCCGCACGTTCGCCGCGAAGGCCGCGCGCTCGGCGCAAGCCAGCAAGGCCACGACGCTCGCGCTCGTGGTCCCCGAGGTGCTCGAGAAGGCGAGCCGCACGATCGGTGAGGGCCTCGAACTCGGCGTGTACCGCTTCACCAAGTACTTCACGGGCGATCGCGTCCCGAAGAGCAGCCTCGAGAAGGTGACGGTCGTCCCGGCCACGAAGCCCACCGCCGAGTGGAAGAAGCAGCTCGAGCTCGGGCAGAAGATCGGCGCGGCGATCAACCACACGCGCGACCTCGGCAACGAGCCGCCGAACACGCTCTTCCCTGCGAGCTACGCCGAGATCGCGGCGAAGATGTGCAAGGAGAATGGCATCGAGTGCAAGGTCTTCGACTTCAAGGAGATCCAGCGCCGGGGCATGAAGCTCATTCAGGCCGTGGGGCAGGGCAGCGTGAACGAGCCGCGCTTCGTGCACATGACCTATACGCCCACGAAGAAGGCGAAGAAGAAGATCGTCCTCATCGGCAAGGGCATCACCTTCGACAGCGGCGGCCTCAGCATCAAGCCCGCACCGGGCATGGGCGACATGAAGTCGGACATGTCGGGCGCCGGAAACCTCATCGGCTTCATGCAGGCGATCGCGGCCCTCGAGCCCGCGGTCGAGGTCCACGCGATCGCGCCGCTCGCCGAGAACATGCCCGACGGCAAGGCGTACCGCCCCGGTGACATCTGGGGCTCCTTCGACGGCAAGACCGTCGAGATCGTCAACACGGACGCCGAGGGTCGCCTCCTCCTGGCCGACGCGCTCGCCTATGCGCGCGCCTTGCAGCCGGACCTCCTCATCGACAACGCCACCCTCACGGGCGCCTGCGTGGTCGCGCTCGGGGCGAATTGCAGCGCGTTCTACGCGACGACGGACGAGGCCGCGGCGGCGTTCCAGAAGGCCGTCGAGGCTGCGGGCGAGAACATGTGGCGCATGCCGCTGCTCGAAGACCTGCGCGACCAGGTGAAGAGCGACGTGGCCGACGTGAAGCAGGCCGGTGACCGCATGGGCGGCAGCATCACCGCGGCACTCTTCTTGCGCGAGTTCATCGGGGACCAGAAGCACTGGATCCACGTCGACATCGCGGGCCCGGCCTTCGCGGACAAGGCGTTCGGCTGGTCGCCCAAGGGCGCGACGGGTCACGGCGTGCTCACGTTCCTTGCGCTCGTCGAGCAAGCTGCCGGCTGAGCGGCACGCGCGCGAGGCTCGAACGAGCGGGGCGGCAGGGGTTACCCTCCGCTCCGTTCGTGCATTTTGCGCCCGTTGCTGTGCTACGCCGCGGCGCATGCAGGCGGAATTCGACGCACTCGAACGCAAGTTGAGCCGGGCCATGGGTCGGGCGATCGGCGACTTCTCGATGATCAGCGAGGGCGATCGCATCCTCGTCGCCGTGAGCGGCGGCAAGGACAGCTACACGATGGCGTACCTGCTCCGCGAGTTTCAGAGAAAGTCGCCCGTGCGCTTCGAGCTCGAGGTCGTGAACATCGACCAGGGGCATCCGGGATACCCCGGCCACCTCCTTGCAGACTACATGAAGCGCGAGGGCTACCCGTTCCGCATGGTGCACGAGAACACGTACGCCGTCGTGACCGAGAAGATCCCCGAGGGGAAGACCTACTGCTCGCTCTGCTCGCGCCTGCGTCGCGGCATCCTGTATGGCCTGGCGCAAGAGCTTGGCTGCACGAAGATCGCGCTCGGTCACCACCGCGACGACGTGCTCGCCACGCTCCTGCTCAACCTCCTCTTCGCGGGGAAGCTCGGCGCGATGCCGGCCAAGCTGCTCGCGGACGACGGCAAGAACGTCGTCATCCGGCCCCTCGTGTTCTGCGCCGAGGAAGAGATCCGTCGCTTCTCGGAGCTGAAAGAGTTCCCGATCCTCCCGTGCGATCTCTGCGGCTCGCAGGAGAATCTCCAGCGCAAGCGCATGAACCGCATGCTCGACGACCTCGAGCGTGAGAACCCGGGGACGAAGCAGATCATGCTCGCGGCGCTCCGCAACGTGAAGCCCTCGCAGCTTCTCGACGTCGACCTCTGGAAGTCCCTCGGGCTCGCCGTGGCCGACGAGGGCGAAGAGCGACGCGATGCGGGCACGATCCCCGCGGGGCGCCTCGCGCGCGGCTCGAGCAACGCAGGCGTCTGAGCGTCGTCATGCGAGGGGCATCGGTCGCTGCGCTCGCGCTCGCGTGTGCATCGTGTCGCGGGCGTGAGGCGCCGGAGCGCCGTGAGAGCGTGCATGCGAGCGCGTGTGCCGCGGCGAACGGCGTCGACGACGCCTGCGTGAAGACGCTGGAGGTCCTGTTGGCAGAAGCCGCTCCGCAGGCGCTTCGCGTTCGGGTGGAGCGCCGCGTCCTTGCGCGCGCCGCGGCCGAAGCACTCGTCCTCGAGGCCCGCGCGCTCGGAGCGCCGAGCGAATCCGAACGCGAAGCGGCCGCCACGGCCCTATGGCCGCGATGGAACGACGGCGCCGTGGTCGACGTCGTGCACGCGCTCTTCGCGACGACGCCCGACGCAGACCGCCGCGCGCGCGCCTTCACAGCCGAGCTGCCCTCGAGCGCCAGCGAAGAAGACTTCCGTGCGCTCGCCAAGACCGCAGGCGCGGGTGCGATCGAACGCATCAACGGCGTCGGCAACCGCGGACGCACGCTCGCGGGCCTCGAGCTCGTGCGGGAGTTCTCCGACGCAGCCGTGCGCCTGACGCTGGAAAGCCCGCGCAGTGATCTCATCCATACGGCGTATGGATCGCACGTGCTCCTGCTCCTCTCGCGTCACGAACCGAAGCCGTTCGTCGTCGCGGAGCGTGACGCGGCCGTGCTCGAAGAGGCCATGAACCGCCGCGTGCGCGCGCGCATCCAGGCTCTGCGAGAAAAAACGCCGAGCGAGCCCGACTTGGGGCTGCTGCAAAGCCTGGAAATTCCCAGCGCGTCACCGTAAGCCGGCAAAAAAGAAACACGCTCGCAAAAAAAGAGTTTGACGGAAGGCGAGGAAGGGCCTACCTACAGCCTCCCTCGACGGCGCACCGGCGGAAACGCGGTGAAGCCCTCGGTCTCTGAAAACTGAATTCTACGACTCGGTTCGGCTGGGAGACTCCCAAGCAGAACCGAGAGACACGTGGGTTAGGTCACGTGGCAGAGGAACCCCCGTTCCGAAGCAGCCGCAAGGCAACACGGACCAACCAAAAAGTCCTATCCCTCCTTGAGTGGGGTAGGCGTACGAAGTCAGAGACGTTTTGGTTTCGACCGAAACGATAACTCGCCAAATTTTATTGGAGAGTTTGATCCTGGCTCAGAACGAACGTTAGCGGCGCGCTTAACACATGCAAGTCGAGCGAGAAGGGGCTTCGGCCCTGGTACAGCGGCGCACGGGTGAGTAACACGTGGGTAATCTGCCTCTGGGTGGGGAATAACATTCCGAAAGGAGTGCTAATACCGCATAAGACCACGCGAACGAAAGTTCGAGGGGTCAAAGGTGGCCTC
>CAIOHM010000349.1 GCA_903858055.1 uncultured delta proteobacterium | reverse complement strand
TCCGCGAGCCCGGAGAAGCTCCCGGTCTCGACGCGCTCGCCGACGGCGGTGGCCGCGAAGGCCTCGGGAGACTGCTGCGAGAGCGCCTCGCGCGCTTGCGCGAAGCGGACCGACGAGGACGAAAACTCTCCGGAGACGTGCGAGAGGATGAGCGTCAGCTGGTCGGCGAGTTCGTTCATCGTGGCGTAGCGCTCGTCGACGTTCTTCGCGAGGCACTTGGCGATCACGGCTTCGAGCTTCGGCGGCACGTCGGGACGCAGCGTCGCGATGGGCTGCGGCTGGGCCTGAACGATGGCGAAGCACAGATCGACCATGCTCGGGGCGTCGAAGGGCTTTCGGCCCGTCAAGCACTCGTACATCGTGACGCCGAGCGCCCAGATGTCCGTGCGGGCATCGAGCGACCGCGACTCGCGCACCTGCTCCGGCGACATGTACTGCGGCGAACCGAGGAGCGCCTGCGTCGACGTGAGGCCCCGATCGGGGGAATCCGCGAGGTTCTTGGCGATGCCGAAGTCGAGCACCTTGACGACGGGTCCGCCCTTCTTTCGCTTGGTCACGAAGAGGTTCGACGGCTTCACGTCGCGGTGCACGATGCCGATCGCATGCGCCTCGGCGAGTCCGTCGGCGGCGTGGCTCGCGAAGCGGATCGTATCGACGATGGTCAGGGCGCCCTCGCGGCGCAGCATCGTGTGGAGGTCTTCGCCCTCGAGCAGCTCCATCACCATGTACGGCGAGCCGTCGTCGAGGCGCTCGACGTCGATGACCCGCGCCACGTGTTCGCTCGTGAGCGCCGCCGCCGCGCGCGCCTCGCGCTCGAAGCGCGCGACCGCACCTTCGTTGCCGAGGGCCGTCGCGTGGAGGAACTTGATGGCGACGCGGTGGCCGAGCTCCCGGTGTCGCGCCGCGACGACGAGGCCCATGCCGCCTTCGCCAAGCACGCGCTCGACCTCGTATTTTCCGCCGAGCACGTCGCCCGCACGCACGCTCACGAGGCGCTCCGGCTCGGGTTCCGACGACCCTCCGCGCAAGCGGCAGACGCGGCAGCAAGGATGACTCGTGGGCGACGCATGAACCTCATGCGGAGACTACACCACCGAGAACGAAAGGGCCTCAACCTTCCGTCGTCGCGGCGGGCAGGCACTTCCGCTACCATCGAGCTGTGCGCGCCCTTCTTCCCTGCTCCCTCGTCGTCGGGGTCCTCGCGAGCCTCGCCCTCACCGCGCCGCTCGCCGTTCGTGCGGCATCGGAAGAGCCGATCCTCCGACCCGAAGACGTCCGCCCCGGCATGAAGGGCTACGGCCTCACCGTGTTTCGCGGCACCGAGCCCGAGCGCTTCGACGTCGAGGTCATCGACGTGCTTCACCAGTTTCAGCCGGGGCAAGACCTCGTGCTCGTGAAGACCGACCATCCGCGCCTGCAGGCGGCGAAGGTCGTCGCAGGCATGTCCGGGAGCCCCGTGTTCATCGGCGGCAAGCTGCTCGGCGCCTACGCCTACTCGATGACCTCGTTTCCGTCGGAGGCCGTCGCGGGCGTCACGCCGATCACGAACATGCTCGCCGAGCTGCGGCGCGCCGTCCCGCCGGGTCTGTGGCCAAGCGAAGGCCGCGCGCCGCTGCCCGAACGGCCCGCACGCGCCGAGAGGAAGAAGGCCTCCGCGGCGCTCGAGGCCTCACCCGCCTCGCCGCTGCGCTTCGAAGGCCCGGTCGACCAGTGGACGCCGGCTGCCCATCGCGCGCAGGTCGCGCAGCGCCTCGAACCTGCAGCGAACGTCGGGGGCGTCGCGCGCGTCACGACGCCTCTCATGGTGGGCGGCATGAGCGATCGCGGCCTGCGCGATCTCGCCGAAGTCTTCGCACCATTTGGAATCGAGCCCTACGCGGCGGGCACCGGTGGCGGCGGCCGCGACGGCGACGCGAACCTCACCTACGTGGACGGCGGAGCCATCGGCGTCACGCTCGCCTCCGGCGACATCTCCCTCATGGGCCTCGGCACGGTCACGCACGTCGTCGGCTCGAAGCTCTGCGCGTTCGGACACCCCATGATGGGCTCCGGCAACGTCGCGCTCCCCACGGCCGTGGGCAAAGTGCTGTGGATCTACGCGAGCCAGCAGCGCAGCGTGAAGGTCGGCGAGCCCGTGAAGCCGCTCGGCACGCTCGTGCAAGACCGCCCGAGCGCCATCGTCGCGGATCTCGAAAAGCACGCGCCGCAGTTCCCGGTCTCCATCACCGTGAAGGGCGCCGAGGGCGCGCCGAAATCCACGTGGAGCGTCAACGTCACCGAGGACCGCTTCCTCGGGCCGCAGATCCTCGGCGTCGTCCTCCGCCAAGCGGTCGCGGCCACGGTCGCCGAGCGCCGCGATCTCGCCGTGCGTGTGGAGCAGCGCGTGACCATCGAGGGCCACGGCACGGTCTCCCTCGTGGACGAGGTCGTCACGGCGACGGGTACCGAGAACCTCGACTGGAACGCCGCCGACGGCGTGCGCCTCGTCGGCCAAGTGCTCACGAACCCCTGGGAACAGCGCCACATCGAGCGCGTCGAGATCACGCTCTCGGTCCGCTACGAGCGCGATGCGTGGCGCATTCGTGGCGTCTCGCTCGCGGAGCCGCGCGTGGAGGCGGGAGGCACGGCGCGCGTGAACGTGCTCCTCGAGCCCATGTACGGCCCGACGGTCACGAAGACCGTGCTCATCCCGATCCCCGCGAGCCTCGCGGGGCGCGACGTCGACGTCGAGATCGGCAACGGCTCCGAGCTCACCGTCGATCGTCCGGCCCCGGAGTCGCTCGCGCAGCTCGTCGCGAACGCCGCCATTGCGGCGCCCCCCGTTCGATCGCTCGGCGCCTCGCTGCGCCTGCCCTCGCAGGGCGTGCTCATGGGCCCCCATGTCGCGCGCGACCTCCCGCCGTTCGCGGTCGACGCCCTCCGCCCTTCGTCGAGCGACTTCGGGCCAAGCCCGCTCGGTGCGCGCGTCGATGTCATCGTGCCCGTCGAGCATGCGGTCCTTGGACGCGATCGCGTCCGCCTCTCCATCAAACCGAAGCAGCACCCGTGAAGAAGCCTCTCCTCCTCGCGCTTTTCCTCGCCTCCGCCGCCCTCGCACCGCAAGCCCGCGCCGTGGGCACCCGCTACTTCGAGCTCGGCACCTTCGACGACTTCGCGACGGCGGAGAGCAAGGGTGTCGCCATCGCCTCCGAGGGGCGCGTGCGCGAGGGGCTCTCGCTCGGGAGCCTCGCGCTCGGTGACGGGATCGTCGCCCTCGCGTCGACGACCGACGCGCGCGGCCGCGTGCTCGTGGGCACGGCCCCGCAAGGGAAGCTGTTCCGCGTAGAGGGGTCGATCGTCACGCCGCTCGCCGAGACGAAGGAGCTCGCGATCGCGTCGTTGCTGCGCGTGGGCGACGACATCTACGTGGGCACCGTGCCGAACGGCCGCATATTCCGCCTCCGCGGCGACGCGCTCGAGGGCTTCGCGACCCTCGAGGGCGCCGACCATGTGTGGGCGCTCGCCTACGACCCGACCTCGCGCACGCTCTTCGCGGGCACGGGCCCCGACGGCAAGGTCTTCAAGATCGACGAGAAGGGCAAGTCGTCCGTGCTGCACGACTTCGACGAGCCGCACGTGACGAGCCTCGTGCGCAGCGAGAGCGGACGCCTCGTGGCCGGCGTGGCGGGCCAGCACGCCTGGGTGAGCGAGCTAAGCGGCGAGGGGAAAGCCTCGGTGATCGCGGAGCTCCCAGGAAAAGAAGTGAAGGCGCTCGCCTTCGCGCCCGGCGGTGACCTCTTCGCGATCAGCAACGAGTACGGCGATCTGCCCGAGGTGCCGAAGCGGGCGCCGAACGCCGATCGAACGCCGGCGGGACCGGCGACCTACCCGCGACCAAAGCCGGGAAAAGGCACCTTGGTGCGCATCGACAGCGAGGGCCGCCTCGAGAAGTTCATGAGCCACGCCGACACGCACTACACGGCGCTCGTCGTGCAGAGTGCAAGCAAAGTCATCGTGGGCACCGGGAACGACGGCCGCGTCTTCGCGGTCGACGACGCACACCGCAGTGAGCTGCTCGCCGACGTCGACGAACGCGCGATCATGGCGATCGACCCGACCCCGCAGCGTGGCTTTCTCCTCACCAGCGACGCGGCGTTCCTGAGGCGCTTCCAGGCCCCGACCGAGGGCGAAGCCGTGTGGGTGAGCAAGGTCCTCGACGCCGGTCAGCGCGCGCGCCTCGGCACCTTTGGCCTCGAGAGCCGCGGCAACGTCGAGCTCGCGTTTCGAACGGGTCCCACCTCGACCGCCGATGCGCGTTGGAGCGAGTGGTCCGCATGGAGCGCGAAGCGCACGGTGCCGGCGGTGCCCGCGAACCGGTACCTTCAGGTGCGCGCGCGTGGGTTCACGAAGGGCGGAGAGCTCTCGCTCGTGCGCGTGCCGTTCGTCCCGGAAAACCAGCGCGCGATCGTCACCGAGGTCACGGCAACCCCCCGCGGAACGCCGACGCGCAGCAAGGAAGGCCTCGTCGTCCTCGCGAGCGAGGCGCCCAAGCACGACGCCACGGTGAAGCTCGCGTGGCGCACGGAGAACCCCGACGGCGATGCGCTCCGTTACCGCGTCGCGTACCGCCGAGAGAGCGATGCAACCTGGCGCGAGCTCTTCGACGAGGACACCGCGTACACGAAGGCCGAGTACGAATGGGACACCTCGGGTCTCGTCGAGGGTCGCTACGTCGTGCGTGTCGAAGCGAGCGACGAGCTCGCGAACGCGCCGGGCAAGGCACGCAAGCACGCCGCGGAATCCGAAGCGTTCGCCGTGGACAACGCGCCGCCTCGCTTCTTGCTCGCGACCGTCGAAGGTGAGCGTCTCCGCGCACGCGTCGTCGATGGCGTGGGCCCCCTCGCGCGCGTCGAGCTCGCGATCGACGGCAAGGCCAAGTGGACGGCGCTCGATCCCGTCGACGGCGTGTTCGACGACGCCGACGAGTCGTTCGAGGTCGATCTCGCGCGGCTCGGCGTCACGACCGCACGCCACGTGTTCACGCTGCGCGCCTACGACCGCGCAGGCAACGTAACGGCGACCGAGATCAGCTGGAACCCCTGAGGAATTGGCCGTTGCGAACGCGGTGAGCTACGCCAAGGCTGGCCGTGGTTCGCCCGCTCCTCCTCGCCTCGCTCGCCAGCACCCTCCTCGTGGGGGCGTTCGCGTGCGCGCCGATTGAGCTGCGCGCGGACGACGTCGCGCTGCGGGACAGCGGAAGCGCGGGGCCCGTGGCGGACCTCGACAGCGGTTCCTCGGTCCCCTCGGGCGATGCCGGCGGCTCACCCACGCGGACACCGACCGAAGGCGTGCGCGCGGCGTGCGGCGTCATCCGCGCGTGCTCGCCAGACGATCGCGACGCCTGCACCTCGCCGCACACGAGCGACGCCGGGAGCGCGACCACGGCAGGCGACGCTGGCGATGCCGAGGGCCCACGCGCCCGCGCGGCGTGCCGCCTGAACGCCGCGAGAGCGGACACGACCTGCGCCGCAGCGGGAGCCGCGGGTCTCCACGCGGGTTGCGCCACCGACGACGACTGCGCCGCAGGCTTGGCGTGCGCCGCGGGCGCGTGCGAGCCGCTCTGCTGCAGCGAGTCCTCACGGTGCGCCCCCGACACCGCGTGCGTGCTCGCCCCTCACACGGGCCAAAGCCCACGCTTCGTTCCCGTGTGCGCGCCGCGGATCGCGTGCGCGTTCGGCAGCGAAGACCCCTGCGCGCCGCGCAGCCAATGCGGCTTCGCCTCGGACGACGGAAGCCCCGTGTGCCTGCCAGTCGGCCCCGCGCGTGAAGGCGCCTCGTGCGCGCTCGAACCGTGCGCCGAAGGGCTCGTCTGCATCGGTGCGGCCAACCTCGAGCGGTGCGCGAAGACCTGCGACCCAAGCATCGCCACGGGGTGCCCGACCGGCCAACGCTGCCGCGCCCACCCCGCGCTCTTCGGCACCGTCGCCGTCGGGTACTGCTCACCGAGCGAATAGCGGCCCGCCGCGCAGGGGTCCCGCACCGTGGCCGACCGTGGCCGGCCATGGCCAGCCCAAATGGACGCGCGACCCCGCACATTTCCACCTTTGGGCCCTGGCACCGACCTTGCGGATCGCGGGCGCATGACCCCCCACGCCCCATCTCCTTCGTTCGATTTGTCCCTCCCCTGCCCGCACCACGACGTCCGCGTCGTCGCGGCTGTCCTCGGCGCAGGCAGCCCGAGCGAAGACGATCGCGTGGTCGCGACGCAGTTGCTCGGTCGCGTTGGCGGGCTGCGCGGCCTTGCACGCGCGGGTCGACGTCGCCTCGTCGATCATGGCTCACTCTCGAGGCCTCACGCCGAGACCCTCTTGGCCGCGCTCTCGCTCGCGAAGCGACTCGACCACCAACGCACCGAGGCCACGCGCCGCGCGCGCTTCGGCTCACCCGAAGCGATCGGCGCCTGGGCGGCCACACGGCTCGGGGGCCTCGAGCACGAAGAGCTTTGGGCCTTGTGCCTCGACGTGAAGCTGCAACTCCTCGCCGCACGGCGCGTCTTCCGCGGAGGCAGCCACACGGTGCCCGTTCACGTACCCACGCTCCTCCGCGAAGTGGTCGCGCAAGGGTCCCACTCTTTCGCGCTCGTCCACAACCATCCCTCGGGCGATCCCACGCCCTCCGAAGAGGACGTGACGATCACCGCGCGCATCGCACGTGCGGCCATGATGCTCGACGTTCCGCTCATCGATCACGTGGTCGTCGGCGGCAATCGCTGGGCCTGCGTCCCGTTCGAATTGGCGCTCGACCGCAGCGCTCGACGCGCGTGAGCGCCTCGGCGTCCGGCCGTTCGTCTCAGCTGCGCTCTTCGGCCCGCGGCGGAGGGTTCGAACGGACGTGGCGCACGTCGTCGCCGTCGACGAGGAAGATCACCTCCTCGGAAATGTTCGTGGCGTGGTCCGCGATGCGCTCGATGTATTTTGCAACCTTGATGACACGCACGGCGCCGGGGATGTCGCCCGGGTTCGTCGCCATGTACTCCATCATGGATTGCAGGATGCCCCCGTAGAGGTTGTCGACGATGTCGTCGCGCTTGAGCACCCCCTCGGCACGGGAGACCTCGGAGTTCACGAAGGCTTCGAGTGCGTCTTGGAGCATGCTCTTCGCCTCGGCGCACATGGTCTCGAGCGCGGTCTTCACGGTCGCCGTCGCCTGGCCGTGACCCTCGCGAGCCCGCTCGGCGATGTTCACGGCCTCGTCGCCGATCCGCTCGAGATCGGTCACGAGCTTGAGCGCGGTCGCGAGGAAGCGCAGGTCGAACGCGACGGGCTGCCGCAGCGCGAGAATCCGCAGCACGAGAGCGTCGATGTCCATCTCGTCGCGATCGATTTGGCGGTCGAGCCGCTCGACCTCCGCCGCCGCTTCGAGGGAGCCGGACCAGAACGCATCGAAGGCAAGCTGAAGGCTTCGCTCGCAACGAGCGCCCATGGCGAGAGCGTGGGCGCGCAGCTCGCGGAGCTCCGCTTCGAAGTCACGGCTGGTGTGAAGGCTCGGCATCGGTGTTCTCGTCGCGGGAGGGAGGAGAGTGGTCTCGGGACAGCGCGCGGGCTCGGCGAGGCAACGGGTGGAGGACGTCGCCGCGCTAGAGCGCCGGCTTGAGCTTGCCGCGCGTGCGCGAGCGCAACGTGACCGCGACCATGTTCAAGAGGAACGTGAGCAGCAGCAACACGAGCGCGGTGCCGTAGAGAATCGGCTTCGTCTTCTCGACGTCGGGCGACTGCGTCGCGAGCACGTAGACGTGGTACCCGAGGTTCATGAACGCGTCGTTCAAGTGCGAGGGCAACTGCGGCAAGAAGTAGGCGGCGCCGGTGAACATGATGGGCGCGACCTCGCCTGCACCGCGGCTCACGGCGAGGATCGCCCCCGTGAGAATGCCGCCGAGGGCTTCAGGCAACACGACGCGCACGATCGTCTCGAAGCGCGTCGCCCCGAGCGCCAGGCTCGCATCGCGCAGCTCGCGAGGGACCGCTCGCAACGCCTCTTCCGTGGCGACGACGACAACCGGGAGCGTGAGCACCGAGAGTGTCAGCGCGGCCCACAAGAGCGACGGGCGCGCGAAGGTGAGCTCCCCGCCGAACATCGTGACGTCGATGGCGCGACCGAGGGTCGAGACGAAGAACCCGAGCCCAAAGAGCCCAAACACGATCGACGGGACACCGGCGAGGTTCGCGATCGAGACACGCACGACGCGGGCGAGCGTCGACTGCGAGGGTGCGTATTCCGTCAAATAGACAGCCGTCGCGACGCCAGCGGGAACCGCGGCGAGCGTCATGAGCAGCGTGAGCAAAACGGTGCCGACGATGGCCGGGAAGATGCCGCCCGCCGTCATGCCGTTCGCGGGGGCTTCGGTCAGAAATTCGAGCGAGAGCTTCGCCGCGCCACCGCGCACGATGTCCGCGAGGACGATGGCGAGCATGGCAAGCATCACGAAGCTCGCGGCCCCCGTGCCTCCGACGAGGAGCTTGTCGACGAGACCGTCGCGACGCACGAAGGGCTCGCGCGGTTTTCGCACGCTGTCGCTGGACGCCACGCCCTCGACCTCGGCCACGCTCGTTGCCGGAATCATCGCTTGCTCCCCGTGAGGCTCTGACGAGAGCGGTGCAGGGCTCGTTCCGTCAAGATGTTCACGACGAAGGTGACGAGAAAGAGCAGTGCGCCGAGCGCGAAGAGCACGTGGTAGTGCGCGCTCCCCACGACGACCTCGCCGAGCTCCTGGGCGATCGTCGCCGTGACCGTGCGCGTGGAGTGACCGAGGTTCAGGTCCACGAGCGCCGCGTTGCCGGAAGCCAGCACGACGATGAGGGTCTCGCCGATCGCGCGACCGAAACCGAGCATAACGCCCGCGCCGATTCCTGGCACCGCCGCGGGCAAGATGACCCGCAGGAGCGCCTGCGTGGGGGTCGAGCCTAGCGCGAGCGCCGCCGTGCGGTAGGATTGCGGCACCGAACGCAGCGCGTCTTCGGAGACCGAGAAGATGACGGGGCACGTTGCGAACGCGAGGCCAAGACCCGCGACGATGGCGTTGAGCCGGTGCTCGGTGCCGAAGACGCTCTGCACCCAGGTGGCGAGCACGACGAGCGCGAAGAAGCCGGCGACCACCGACGGCACGCCGGCCATGAGCTCGATGGCGGGCTTCAAGATTTCGCGCACGCGGCGCGGCGCGTATTCGGCGCAGTACACGGCCGCTGCGACGCTCACGGGAACCGCGAAGAGAAGCGCGACGATCGTGACCTTCAGGGAGCCGAGGAAGAGCGGGACGATGTTGTACTTGGGCACGTCGCTCACGGGCTGCCAGAGGTACATCGCGTGGCCGTTCACCGCGCGGGGCATGACCATCGCGAGGGGCGTCACTTCTTCGTGGACCACGGCGGAAAAAAGCACGGGCAGCGCCTCCTTGCCCACGAACACGAGGATCAGCGCAACCGCGACGATGGAGAGCAGCGCGACGGCGACGATCGCGCCTTCGGCAATGCGCTCCACGCGTCGCGGTCGACGACGGAGGTCGAGCGAGCGCGCCGCGCCCGAGGTCGGTCCGAGTGCGGCCTCGCTCATCGTTCAGCCCTTCGGGAGCGGGTAGTAGCCGACGGACTCGATCATGCTCTGGCCCGCGGGCGAGAGGACCCAGTCCTGGAAGCTCTTCGCGAGACCGGACGGCTGGCCTGCGGTCACGAAGAGGAGGAAGCGGCTCAGCGGGTAGCTCCCGTCTTGCGCGGTCGAGAGCGAAGGCATCACGGCCGCGCTTGCGTCGTCTTTCTTCACGGCGATCGCGTGTACGCCCTCGAGGTAAGCGATGCCGCCGTAACCGAT
>CAIOHM010000348.1 GCA_903858055.1 uncultured delta proteobacterium | reverse complement strand
GGCAACGGCACCGCGGCGAAGGCTCTCTACGTCGACGTGCTGCGTGAAGAGGCGGGGCACCTCGAGGCGTCGCTCGCGCTCGGTGCGCGGCTCCTCGAGGAGGGCGACGTGCCTGGCTCGCTCGCGACGACCGACGCTGGCCTCGCGGCGCACCCGAACGACGGCTCGCTGCTCCTCAATCGAGCCTTCGCGGTGCTGACCGCCGACGGATTCCCCGCGGCGAACGAGGCCTTCCTTGCGGCGGAGCGGGCCTCGGCGGGCTCCGGCGTCGTGCGGCTCTCGTATGCGACCGCGCTCGCCCGCAGCGGCAAGAGCGCGGAAGCGGCCGAGGTCTTGGTGCGCGTGGTGGCGGACTCGAAATCGTCGGTCGGCGAGGTGGCCGAAGCGGGCCACGAACTGCGGCAGCTCGGCGCCTTCACGCAAGCGTTCCAGTCGTTCGAGCGGGTCGTCGTTCAACGCGACACGGGCGAAGTTCGCGTGGAACGTGCACTCTGCAAGATCGGCCTCCGCGACGGCGACGGGGCGCTCCGCGAGCTCGATCGCGGCATCGAGATCGATCCTGCGTACGCGCCGCTCTACTTTTACCGCGGCGGCCGCCTGGCCGAGACACGTCGCTGGGCGGAGGCCAAGCTCGCGTACGAGAAGTACTTGCATCTTGCACCGAACGGTCCGCTCGCCGAGATGGCCAAGAAGCGGCTGCGGCTCGTCACGGCGACGCTCGAGCGCTGACGCGCGCGCAGTCGAGCGTCGTCAGAAGCCGGGATCGGCGCTCGTTCCCTCGTTCGGCCGCCGAGCAGGCGCCGGTAGAGCCGGCGGGGCGGGCGTGCGCGGCGTGGACGGCGGACTCACCTTGAGCTTCGTTCCCGCATCGGCCGCTCCTGCGTCGGGTGCCGCCACCGAGAGGGGGGCGAGCGGTGGCGGTGTGGCGATGACGGGCGTCCTCGGGGCCTCGGGGCCGGGAGGCGGTGCCTTACGAGGCGCGAGCACGAGCGCGCCGGCCACGGCGAGCGACCCGAGGAGCACGTAGAGGGCCTTGTTCGGCGGTGGCTTTTGGGCGGGAGCGTCGTCGTCGAGGATCGTGTCGGCCGTTCCGCGCTCGAGCCGCCCCGCCGGCTCGGAGGCGTGGGTCGCGGCGAAGGCGCGCACGCTGCCATCGGTGAGGATCACGGCCCGCGGCGGCACCGGCGTGAGGCGCGGCGGCACCGAGAGCTTGTGGTCGAAGGTTCGATCGAGACCACCGAGGCTCGACGCGATTTCGGCGAGAGACTGGGCCAGCTCCGTCGCCGACGCAAAGCGGCCCGCCGGCGACACGGCGAGCGCCCGCGCGACCCACGCATCGAACGCGGGCGGGAGCGAGCGGTCCTGCGAAGAAGGCGGCAAGAAGCGGCCTGTGCAGATGTTGACGAGGAGATCGCCGAGAGCCTCGCCCTCGAAGGGCAGCACGCCGGTGACGCAACGGTAGGCGATGACGCCGAGCGACCACAGGTCCGCGCGGCCGTCGAGCTCCCGCGCACCGCGGGCCTGCTCCGGCGCCATGTAATACGGCGTTCCGAGCAGCGTTCCCGTCTTGGTCTTCGCGTCGCCCAGCGCCGCGCTCGCGCCGGTGACCTTCGCCACGCCGAAGTCGAGGACCTTGGTGAGGATCGCCCCGGGCTCCTCGTCGGGCGCGAGGAAGAGGTTCTCCGGCTTGAGATCGCGGTGCACGATGCCGAGGTCGTGCGCCTGCTGGAGCGCGCGGGCGGCCTGCACGAGGATCGACGCGGTCGCCGGGATCGACAAGCGACCCTCGCGGCGAAGGCGCGCCTCGAGCGACTCGCCGATGAGGAGCTCCATGACGATGAAGGGCTCGCCTTGCTCGGTGACGCCGTGATCGAACATCTCGACCGCGTGGCGCGAATGGAGAGCCGACGCGGCTTTTGCCTCGGTTTCGAAGCGCTGGCGTGCCTCGTCGTCGCGCACGAAGCCGGCGTGGATGAACTTCACGGCGACGCGCCGCTTCAGCGTCTCGTGCTGCGCCTCCCAGACGCTGCCCATGCCGCCGACGCCGATGCACCGCACGAGGTGCCAGCGGCCCACGCGATCGCCCGCGCGGTGCGCGTCGTCGGCGGGGGCGTCGAGATCCTCGGAGGGCACGCGACGAGGCTAACCGAAGGGAAGGGGCGAGCGCCAGCGCGTGGCACTTGACGCGCGCCGTGCACCGTGGGGAAAGAGCGCATGGCCTCGCCCGCACCACGCCACCCGAAGCTCCCCGCGCCCGCGGACGTGGGCGCCCTGTGGATCGTCGATCTCAGCGGCTACATCTTCCGCGCATACCACGCGGTCGCGCCGCTCAGCAGCCCGACGGGGGAGCCCACGCACGCCGTGCACGGGACCATCTCGATGCTCCAGCGGCTCGTCGAGTCGTTTGCGCCCGCGAACTTCGTCGTCTGCATGGACTCGAAGGCGCCGAGCTTCCGGAAAGAGTTGCTTGCAACCTACAAGGCCAACCGGCCGCCGGCGCCGCCGGATCTCTCGTCGCAGATTACGCGGTGTGAGCAAATCGCGCGGGCGTTCGGGTGGTGCGTACTTCAGAGCGAGGGCGTTGAGGCAGACGACCTCATTGCGACCTCTGCGAAGTGGGCGCTCGCCGAGGGGCTGCGCGTGGTCGTCGTTTCCGCGGACAAAGATCTCCTCCAGCTCGTGCACGACGACGACGATCGCGTCGTGCTCTACGACCCCGCGAAGGACAAGGTCGTGGACGCGGCCGGTGTCGTCGAGAAGTACGGCGTGAAGCCTTCGGCGCTCGGCGACTGGCTCGCGCTCGTGGGCGACAGCTCCGACAACGTGCCGGGCGTCGCGGGCGTCGGCCCGAAGACCGCGACCGAGCTCCTGCTCCAATACGGAAACGTCGAGGGAATCCTCGCGGCCGCGCCTTCGCTCAAGAAGGAGAAGGTTCGCGCCTCGCTCGTCGCGGCGGGCGAGACCCTCCCGCTCTCGCGGCGCCTCGTGGCGCTCCACGACACGGTGCCGATGACGATCTCGCGTGAGGCGGTGCACCGAGGTGCGCCTCGCGTGGAGGAGCTCCGCGCGCTCTTCATGGAGCTCGGCTTGACGCGTCACTTGGCCCAGCTTCCGCGCCCGCAGGAGCGTCCCTCTCCGGCGGGCGAGGAGCCACGCGTGGAGCTCACGACGCCGCAGATCGCAGAAGCGCTCGAGCTCCGCACCGCGACGATCGACGAGGCGCTCGCGTTCGTTGCAGGGGAGGAAGTC
>CAIOHM010000347.1 GCA_903858055.1 uncultured delta proteobacterium | reverse complement strand
GCGAGAAGAGCCCGAGGATCTTCGGGTTCCGCAGCGCAAGCCCCGCCCACGCGATCGTCGCGATGACGACCGGCGCGACGAAGGGCTCCTCCACGCGCACGTGCGCCGTGATGGCACCGCCGAAGTACCCCGTGAGCAGCACCGCGCCGAGCGGCGCCGTGAAGGGGACCGCGTAGAGAAGGATGCAGAGGAGTTCGAGGGCCCCCAGGGTCGGGATGACGCTCGTCGGGAAGCCGAGGTGCTGGCTCAGCATGTCGACGAGCTTGGGGTTGCCTGCGAGCTTCATGGCGGCGCTGCCGGAGACCATGACCGTGGCGAGGGCCGAGAGGCCAATGCCCGCGTAGCGAATCGCAGGCTTCGGCGTGTTCGTGGCGTCGTTCATGGGGGCGCCCTGTAGCACGAAGCACGCGGCACATGCGTCGTTCGCCGCGAGAGACGGCGCTGCGCCGCATGGGCTTCGGCCGATCGTCATTCGTAGGTCGCGTAGCCCGTCGCGTCGTTCGCGAGCGCAGGCAACGTATGCGGCGTGCGCGCCAAGGCGGTGAGGCGCTCGACCCCGACCGGCTCCTCGGGCGACCACGGGACCACCGCGAGGCGCGCGGCGTGGCGTGCGCGCACGAGATCGATTTGAGCGAGCTCGCCCGCAGTACGCTGCACGAGGATCGGCTCGCGAACGCCCGACCCCGCGAGCGTCGCGTTCACGACCCACGCGAACGGTTCGATCCGCGCACGACGCAGGTCGGACTGCAAGCGTGCCGCCTCCGCGACCGGCGTCGTCTCCGCGAGCGTGACGATGATGACGCGCGTGTAGCTCGGGTCCCGCAGGCGCATGAGCGGGGTCACGAGGCGGCCCGCGCTGTCCGGCTCGCCGTGATCCATCGCATCGCCGAGCACTTGCCGGTGGTAGGCCCCCGTGGCGTCGAGCAGGAGCAGCGTGTGCCCCGTCGGCGCCGTGTCGAGCACCACGAACGACGTGCGCGCCTGCGACACCAAGCGCGCAAAGGCTGCAAACACCGCGACTTCTTCGTAGCACGGCGAGCGAAGGTCCTCTTCGAGGAGCGCCCGCGCACCGGCGTCGAGCTTCGCCCCCTTCGTCGCCATCACGCGCGCGACGTACGCCTTGGTCTCCGCCGCGGGATCGATGCGGCTCACGGTGAGGCTCGGCACCTGACCGTCGAGCGTGGCCGCGACGTGGGCCGCCGGGTCCGTCGTGCTGAGGTGAACGGCGTGCCCGCGCGAGGCGAGCTCCGCAGCGATCGCAGCGGCCATCGTCGTCTTGCCGACACCCCCCTTGCCCATCACGAGGACGAGCCCGCGCCCAGGCCGTTCGAGCTCGTCGACGAGCGCGCCGAGCGCCGGGAGCGGAGGTCTCGGCGGGAGCGTGACCTCGCGCCCAAGAGCGGCGGCCGCTTCGTCGTCGAGCAAGGCCCGGAGCGCGCGCAAGCCGACCATGTCGAAGGCCCGGAGCGGCACGCGCACCGTCGGCAGGCCACGCAAGCGCACGGGCATCGTGCGGAGGGCTTCCTCGCTGCGCGACTCGAAGGCGAGCGCGATGCGATCGTCGCGTCGTGTCGCCGTGAAGGTCGCGTTGAGCGCCAGCTCGAGGTGGGTCACGCCCAGCGCCATGAGCTCGCCGGCGGCCCGATCGGCTTCGCGGAGCGCCGCGCGGTTCGGCCGGCTCACGAGCACCACCGTGGTGCGCGTCGCGTCGCCGAGGGTCTTCATGGCCGAGACGAAGTTGCGCTCTTGCGCCTTGAGGCCCACGTGAGGGCCGAGGCAGGAAGCGCCCCCGTGCGAGCTCTGCAAGAACCCCGTCCACGCGCGCGGCAAACTGAGGAGCCGCAGCGTGTGCCCCGTCGGCGCCGTGTCGAAGATCACGTGGTCGTACGCGACATGGTCGGGCCCGTCGGCGAGGAGCTCCGCGAAGGCGTCGAAGGCGGCGATCTCGGTCGTGCATGCGCCCGAGAGCTCTTCGCGAAGCGTCGCGATTTGCTCTTCTGACCATACGCCCACATAGGGGGCCACGACCCGCGCGCGGTACGCCTCCGCCGCGCGCTCCGGGTCGATGTCGAGCGCGGAGAGACCGTCGACGCCGCCGACGGGGCGGGGCTGGTTCGAGAGCGGCGTTCCGAGCATTTCGCCGAGGTTCGAGGCGGGGTCCGTGCTCACGAGGAGCACGCGACGACCGCGGTCCGAAAGACGCATCGCCGTAGCGCATGCGAGCGCCGTCTTGCCGACACCGCCCTTCCCCGTGAAGAAGAGAAAGCGGGTCGCCACCTCGAGAAAGTTCGTCATCGGTTCACCTCGCGCGCGCTCACGAGGCGAAGGTAGGCACGCGACGCGGCCGCGTCGACGGACGAAAAAGCGCCGCGGACGACGCCCGCAGCCCCGCGCGAATCAGATGCCCGCGCCGGCGTCGAAGGTCTCGCTGCGGATCTGCGCCTGCGTCACGATGCTGTACGGACCCACGCTGCGCGTGAGCCAGACGTTGCCGCCAATGCTCGACGATCGGCCGATCGTCACGCGCCCGAGGATCGTCGCGCCCGAGTAGATGATCACGTCGTCTTCGACGATGGGGTGGCGCGGCACCCCCTTGATCGGATGCCCGCCGTCGTCGAGGGGGAAGCTCTTCGCGCCCAGGGTGACGCCTTGGTAGATGCGCACGCGATCGCCAATCACGCAGGTCTCGCCGATGACGACACCGGTGCCATGGTCGATGAAGAAGCTCTCGCCAATGCGCGCGCCTGGGTGAATGTCGATGCCCGTCTCCGAGTGCGCAATCTCCGCCAAAATGCGGGGAATGAGCGGCACCTCGAGGAGGCTCAGCGCGTGCGCGATGCGGTGGTGGAGGATCGCCGTGACGCCGGGGTAGGAGAAGATCGCCTCGTCCACGCTCGTGGCGGCGGGATCGCCGTCGAAGGCCGCGCGCACGTCTTTCTCGAGGAGCACGCGGAGCTTCGGGAGTTCGCGCGCGAAGGTGCGGGTGAACTCCGCCGCCTTGGCCTTGCAGCCCGGCAGATCCCCGCGCGCGTGCTCATGGGCGAAGCAGAGGCCGCGACGCACCTGCTCGTGGAGCGTCTCGAGCACACGCGTGAGCGTGTAGCCGACAAAGAAGTCAGCGCCCTCTTCGGTGAGATCGCCCGGGCCGAAATGCAAGGGAAAAAGCACGGCGCGGAGGCCAGCAGTCACGCGCACGAGCGCTTCCCGCGAGGGCAGCGGCGCGAGTCCTCGCGCGCTCCCCGACGCTTCGTCGAACGCGCGACGAGCCGCTCGCAGCTCACCCACGATCGTGGCGAGCGCGAACGAGTCGCCGCAGACCTTCGCTTCTTCCTTCGCGCGATCGTTCACGTGGCGATGCCCTTGTCGTCGAAGACGCCCTCGAAAAGCACCGAGCTCAGGTAGCGCTCGCCCGAATCGGGAAGGACGACGACGATGGTCTTGCCCGCGTACTCCGGTCGATGCGCGAGACGCACGGCCGCCGTCGCCGCCGCACCGCACGAAATGCCGCAGAGGATGCCCTCTTCGCGCGCGAGGCGCCGCGCCATGGCGACCGCTTCGTCGTTCGTCACCTGCTCGATGTGGTCGACCAGATCGAGGTCGAGCAAGTCGGGCACGAAGCCCGCGCCGAGGCCCTGGATCTTGTGCGGGCTCGGCTGCAGCGGCTGGCCCGCGCGCTTCTGGGTGAGCACGGGGCTGTGCGCGGGCTCCACGGCCACGGAGACGATGGCCTTGCCCTTGGTCTTCTTGAGGTAGCGCGAGACACCGGTGATGGTGCCGCCGGTGCCCACGCCGCCCACGAAGACGTCGACGGCGCCCGCGGTGTCTTCCCAGATCTCCGGGCCCGTCGTCTGCTCGTGGATCGCCGGGTTCGCCGGGTTCTTGAACTGCTGGAGGAGCACGTAGCGGCTCGGGTCCAAGGCCGCGATCTCCTCGGCCTTGGCGATGGCCCCCGCCATGCCCTTCGGGCCTTCCGTGAGCACGAGCTTGGCGCCATACGCCACGAGGAGCTTGCGGCGCTCGATGCTCATGGTCTCGGGCATCGTGAGCGTGATCGGGTAGCCCTTCGCGGCGGCGACGAACGCGAGCGCGATGCCCGTGTTGCCGCTCGTCGGCTCGATGATCTCTTTCCCCGGGCCGAGCACGCCGCGCTTCTCGGCGTCCCACACCATGGCCGCGCCGATGCGGCACTTCACGGAGTACGCCGGGTTGCGACCCTCGATCTTCGCGAAGACCGTGGCGCCCGCACCGGCGGTGACGCGGTTCAGGCGCACGAGGGGCGTTCGGCCAATCGTGAGGGCATTGTCGCTGTACCAGCGCGGTTCGGCGTTCGACATGAGGCAGCTCTCCTATCTGGGCGCGTCCAAGCTCTTTGGAAGACACGCGTTCACGATACTGAAATCGTACCGAAGACCCGCGCCGGGCGCCAGCGCGAACGCTCTCCCTCCCCCACACTCGCACGGGCTGCGCGCGCGTACGACCGACGACGAGGCGCCGCCTCGTCAGCCGACGCGGCGGGTGGTCGCGGCCAAGCGTTCGCTGAGCACCCGGAGCAAGCCCAGCGCGAGGCGCGGCTGCTCGAGCAGGAGGTTCGTCAAGACGGCCTGGGGCACGAAGAGCGTCTTGACCGTCGTGAGCGCGACGCATGCGGCGGTGGTCGGCGCGTTCGTGAGGATCGAGAGCTCACCGAGCGCGTCGCCGCGTCCGAGCTGCGCCACGACGACGGACGTCCCCTGGCGCGACTGCTCCACGCGCACGTCTCCTTCGACGACGAGGTGAAGCCCCGACGGCAGCGCGCCCTCGTCGAGGATCGTCGCGCCCGCGGCGTGGCGTCGGTCCTCGAGCTCTTCGGCGAGCGCGAGCAAATCCGCAGCCTCCACTTCGGCGAAGAGCGACGAATCCTTGAGAAAGAGCGTGCGTTCGATGAGGGCAGCCATGAGTTCGGTCTCGGGAGCGGGGGGCGCGAAGGCGACGCGCGCGCAGAGGCGAATCCAGCGATCGGGGTGAGCGGCGAGCGCATGCGGGTCGAGGTGCGCGGACCCCGCGAGCGCCGCTTCGTCGGCGGTGCCCACGCGAGCCGCTGGCGCGCGCATGAGGCGGTCCATTTGGGCGACCTCGGCCGCGAGGGCTCGCACGAGGGCCGGGTGCTTCGCCACGATCGGGTTCGCGAGGTGCCGCCGCGCCG
>CAIOHM010000346.1 GCA_903858055.1 uncultured delta proteobacterium | reverse complement strand
CGTCGATGACTTCTTCGTCGGCGAGGAGGACCTTGTGGAACGGGATGTTCGTGCGGATGCCGCCGACGATGAACTCGTCGAGCGCTCGACGCATGCGCACGATCGCCTCGGCGCGCGTTGGAGCGTGAACGATGACCTTCGCGAGCAGCGAGTCGTAGTCCGCGGGCACGCGCCAGCCGCCGTAGATGCCGGAGTCGACGCGCACGCCGGCGCCACCCGGAGGAAAGTACTCGCTCACGAGGCCTGGCCACGGCGCGAAGGTCTCGGGGTCCTCGGCGTTCACGCGGCACTCGATCGCGTGGCCGCGGAAGCTCCACGGGCGCGTGTCGGGCAGGTCGATCTTCTCGCCGAGCGCGACGCGCAGCTGCATCGCGACGAGGTCGAGGCCCGTAACCATTTCGGTGACGGGGTGCTCGACCTGCACGCGCGTGTTCGTCTCGAGGAAGTAGAGCTCGCCGTCCTCGTCCATGATGAACTCCATGGTCGCGAGCGAGTGGTACTGAGTCTCGCGGATCGCGCGGCGGATGACCTCGGCGATGCGCTGGCGCGACTCGGGCGTCATGCGCGGGCTCGGCGCCTCCTCGACGACCTTCTGGTGACGCCGCTGCAGCGAGCACTCACGCTCGCCGAGGGTCCACACGCCGCCGTGGAGATCCGCGAGCACTTGGAACTCGATGTGCTTCGGGCGCTCGACGAATTTCTCGAGGTACACGTCGGGGTTCTTGAAGCCCGCCTCGGCCTCCGCGCGCGCCTTCGGGAACTCGGTGCGCACTTGGTCGACGGTGCGGACGATGCGCATGCCGCGCCCGCCGCCGCCGCCGGAGGCCTTCAAGATGACCGGGAAGCCGATGCGCTCCGCCTCGGCCACCGCTTCGTCGACGCTCGCGAGGACCTTCGAGCCGGGCAGCAGCGGGAGCCCGAAGCGTTCCGCGTTCGTGCGCGCCGTGACCTTGTCGCCCCAGGCGCGCATCGCGTCGGGGGTGGGCCCAATGAACGTGATGCCCGCTTTGCCGCACAGCTCCGCGAAGCGCGCGTTTTCGGAGAGGAAACCGTAACCAGGGTGCACCGCGTCTGCGCCCGTGATTTCGGCGGCCGCGAGGATCGCCGGCACGTTGAGGTAGCTCTGGGCGGCGGCGGCGGGCCCGATGCAGACCGCTTCGTCGGCGAAGCGCACGTGCAGCGCGCGCGCGTCGACCTCGGAGTGAACCGCGACGGTCTCGAGGCCGAGCTCACGGCACGCACGAATCACGCGGAGGGCGATCTCTCCGCGGTTGGCGATGAGGACCTTCTTCATGGGCGCCTCAGGCGGGGACGATGCGGAAGAGTCGCTGGCCGTATTCGACCGGCTTGCCGTTCTCGGCGTAGACCTCGGCGACGGTGCCCGCGACGTCGGCCTCGATCTCGTTCATGAGCTTCATGGCCTCGACGATGCAGAGCGTCTGGCCCTTCTTCACGCGCGCGCCAACCTCCGCGAAGGCCGGAGACTCGGGGTTCGGCGCACGGTAGAACGTGCCGACGAAGGGGCTCGTCACGACGGTGCCCTCGACGACGGCGGGCGCGGCGGCTTCGGCCTTGGCAGCAGGGGCTGCGTGGGCGGCCGAGGACGGCGCGGCCGCGAGGGGCGCGGCGGCGGTCATGACATGGTGCACCGGCTTGCCGAGGGTCACGCGGAGGCTTGCAGACTCGTCTTCCCACTCGAACTCGGAGACGTCGTGGGCGGCGAGCTTCGTGAGCAGTGCGTCGAGCTGGTCGAGGTCGAGCTTCATGGGGCGCGACCGTACTCAAATGCACGCGCGAGGGAAGGGTGGAACGCGTGCGAAGGGGAAAATTCCAGTGCGAAACGCACTACGCAGGGGCGTGCGTTGAATGCGGCGCGTCGGCGGATCAGCGCTTCGCGTGGCGCTCGAGGTGGTTCAGCATGGCGTCGACCGCGAGCACGTAGCCGTCGCCGCGCAGCCCCATGATGACGCCGAGGCACGCCGGCGCGACGGCCGAGTGGCGGCGGAAGGCCTCGCGCGCGTGAACGTTCGAGAGGTGCACTTCGATCGTCGGCAAGGCGACGCCGGCGATCGCGTCGTGAATGGCGATCGACGTGTGCGTGTACGCTCCGGGGTTGATGAGGATGCCGTCGAAGGTCCCCGGCGCCTCGCCGATCCAGTCGACGATCGTGCCTTCATGATTCGTCTGACGCGCCTCGAGGGCCGCACCGCGCTCGGCGGCGCGAGCCTTCGCGCGCGCGTACAGATCGTCGAGCGTGTCGTGCCCGTACACCTCGGGCTCGCGGCGTCCGAGCAGCTGAAGGTTCGGACCCGAAATGAAGAGCAGCGAGAGCGGCTTGGTCTTGCTCATGGGAGGGCTCCGCGGAGGGCGTCGTCGTGCAATCGCATGCGCATGGCGATGCGGCCAAGAGGCGCGTCGAGGCGCGCGGCCGCGACGACGAACGCGTGCCCGAGGCTCCGGGCGATGAACGCGAGGTCGTCCGTCTCGACGCGGAGCTCGGAGGCTTGCAAGCCTCGGCCGTGCACCGCGAGCCACGCCGAGACGACGGGCGCGAACACGTCGCCGCCGTCGCCTTCCCGTGACACAGCCGCAACCTCGTTGCCCAGATCGTCGAAGATCGCGAGGGAGCGGAGGGCTTCTTCCTCGTCGAGGAGCGCGTCGAGAGCTTCGTTAAGCATGGCCCCAAGCCTACCAGCCTCGACCCTGGAGCGGCGAGGGGCAACGAAGGGGCCCACGCCCACGCGAGCCGTCTTGCCGTCGTTTTGCATCGTCCGCTCCCGCGTCTACGTTTATGGTCGCGGCCATGCGTCTTGCCACGCTCGTCGGACCGGAGCTCAAGCAGCTCTTGCGCGAGGACCCCGAGTCCGTTCGCGATCTCCTCGACGAAATTCACCCGGAAGACGTCGCCGACTTCCTCTCCGAGCTCGAGCCCGAAGACGCCGCGCTCCTCATGCGCGAGCTCCCGGCGGAAGACGCCGCGCCGATCTTCGAGCGCCTCGGCGAGGTCGAGCAGGAAGAGATCGCCGAGCAGCTCGGCGCCGAGAAGGTTGCGGCGCTCGCGAGCGAGATGGAGGCCGACGACCGTGTCGACTTCATCGAAGCGCTCTCCGACGAGCTCGGTGAGCAGGTCCTCGAGACGCTCTCGCGCGTCGACCCCGAGGCGGCCGAAGAGGTCCGTGAAATCCAGAAGTACCCGGAGAAGAGCGCGGGTCACCTGATGACCACGGGCTACGTCTCGGTCGCACCCACGGCGACCGTCGCAGACGCCATCCACGCGATTCGCGTCCACACGGAAGACGCAAACGAGACCGTGTATGCGGTGTACGTCCTCGACAGCGCCGAGAAGCTCCAGGGGCTCGTCCCCGTCACGGAGCTGCTCTTGGCGGAGCGCACGACGCCCGTCGCCTCGATCAAGCTCGACGTCGATCGCACGGTGCACCCGCTCGAAGATCAAGAAGACGTCGCCAAGCTGATGTCGAAGTACGACCTCAACGCGGTGCCCGTGCTCGGGGACGAAGGCGAGTTCCTTGGCATCATCACGATCGACGACGTCATCGACGTCCTCACGGAAGAGCAGAACGAAGACGTGCAGCGCCTCGGCGCGGTCGAGCCGCTCGACCTCCCGTACTTCCAAACGTCGTTCGTCGAGTTCATCCGCAAGCGCGGCTTTTGGCTCGCGGCGCTCTTCATCGGTGAGTTCTTCACGCAGACGGCGCTGCGTCACTACGAGGAGATCACCGAGGCGGTGCGCGGGATGCTGTACTACGTGCCGCTCCTCATCAGCGCGGGCGGCAACTCGGGCTCGCAGTCGTCCACGCTCGTCATCCGTGGCCTCGCGGTCGGCGAGATCAGCCTCTCGGACTGGTGGCGCGTCCTCGCGCGCGAAGCGGTTATGGGCGTCGTGCTCGGCGCGGGCATCGGCCTCCTCGCCGTCGGGCGCGTGCTGATGTACCCCGACCAGGACCTGCGCTTCGCCATCACGGTCGGCATCTCGGTCGTCGGCATCGTGGTCACGGGCTGCACCGTGGGCGCGATGCTTCCGATGATCATGCGCCGCATCGGCGCCGACCCCGCAACGAGCTCGACGCCGTTCATCGCGAGCCTCGTCGACGTGCTCGGCATCATCGTGTTCGTGCAAGTCGCGCGCGTCGTCATGGCCGAGGCCCTCGCGGCAGCCGGCGTTCACTGAAGGAAGGTTTCGCTGCCGTTTCTCGGTACGCGCAGCGGGCGAACGCATCGCGCGGGCGCGCGGATCCTTCGCGGCGGCTCCCCTTGACGCAGCGCGCTTCCTCCAGCAAAGGGTTACCTGTGACCTTGAACACCGTCGGAAACGTCGCCATCGTCGCGCTCCTGCTGGCTACGTTCTCGCGCGAGCGGACCGCATCGGCCGAGGAACGCGTCGTTTCGCTCAAGGAAGCGGTCGCGCTCGCGACACGCGCCGCGCCTGCCTCCGTCGACGCCCGCTTGCAGCGCGACGTCCAAGCCTCGCAAGCCGAGGCCGCGGCGCTCCCCTCGCTGCAAAACCCGACCTTCGACTCGAGTGTCGAGCGCGGCGCGTTCTATGTCGACGTTGTCGCCTCCGCGCAGCTCATCCTCCGCTTCGAGGTCAGCGGTCAGCGCGCGGCGCGCATGCGCGAGGTGGACGAGCTCCTGCGCGCGCGCGACGCACGCATCCAGGTCGCGAACGCCGAGGTCGCGGGAGCGGTCGCGGACGTGGTGGGCTCGCTCGTGGCCGCGCGGGAGCGCATCGTCGAGGTGAAGCGCGGGCTGGCCGCGGCGGAAGACGAAGAGCGCATGAACCGCGCGCGGGCCGTCGCAGGCGACGCCACGGTGGTCGATGTCGCGTCCGCGGAGGCGGAGGCCGGGCGCTGGCGTCAAGTGTTGCGGACCGCCGAGCTTGGGGTCGTGGGGGCGCGCGCGCGGCTCTCTCAGCTCGTGGGCGACGACGCGCTCGATGTGCAAGCGG
>CAIOHM010000345.1 GCA_903858055.1 uncultured delta proteobacterium | reverse complement strand
CTCGCGCAGCTCTTTGCCGAAGAGGGCGGTGCGGTCACGATCGCGACCACCAACAGCCAGGCTCGCGATCTCGACGCGCTCTTGGACGCGGTCTTCGACGAGCTCGGCGCGGTGGTCGTCGACGAGAAGCTCGTTCCCGTCGACGATCTCTGAGGCTCGCGGTCGTGCTCGTTTGCGCGATCAGGCCATGACGGTCGCGAGCGCGCTCTCGAGGTCACGGACGATGTCCGCGGTCGCCTCGACACCCATCGAGAGGCGGATGCCGCCCGGCTCGATGCCCGCCTTGCGCTGCGCTTCGGCAGGAACCACCGCGTGCGTCATCGACGCCGGGTGCTCGACGAGGGTGCGCACCTGACCAAGGGAGACCGCGAGCGTGACCGCGAGCGCGTGCGAGGCGAGGTGGTTCATGATGAGCCGCCCGCGCTCCTTGGCCTCGGCGTCCGACCCCTTCACGATGAAGTAGAGGAGAATACCAGGCGAAAAATCGCCGTGCGGATCACGCATCTGCTGCTTGGCGAGCGCGTGCTGCGGGTGACTCTCGAGCCCGGGGTAGTAGACGCGCTCGACGAGCGGGTGCTGCTCGAGGAATTGCGCGACGACCATCGCCGACGCGATCTGCTGGCGCGAGCGCACCGCGAGCGTAGGCAAGCCGTAGACGAGCGTAGGCCATGCCGAGCGCGGAGCGAGGGGCGCCCCGAAGTCCTTGCGGTAGAGGAGGAGGTCTTGCTCGAGGAGGCGCGGGCCGCAGACGACGCCGCCCATGTCGGTGCCGAACCCGCCGATGTTCTTCGTGAGCGAGTGGCAGACGACGTCGGCGCCGAGCGCGAGCGGGCGCTGCGACCAAGGGGTCGCGAAGGTGTTGTCGACGACGATGAAGATGCGACGGCCCTTCGTGCGCTTCTCGTTCGCGCGGTCGACGGCGGCGCGGACGCGTGCGATGTCGATGAGCTCGAGCGTGGGGTTCGTGGGGGTCTCGAAGATGACGACCATCACGCGGGGATCGGCGAGCTGCGCGTCGAGGGCGCTCGTGTCGACGAGGTCCACGAAGCTCGTCTCGACGCCGAAGCGCGGCATCCAGTTCGAGAGGAGCGACCAGGTGCAGCCGTAGATCGTGCGGTGTGCGACGATGCGGTCGCCATTTTTCACGAGGACGCCGAGCGCGGCGGAAATCGCGGCCATGCCCGTGGAGAACGCGATGGCCGTTTCGGCACCTTCGGCCCGCGCGAGCGCTTGCTCGAGCATGCCGCGCGTGGGCTCGTCGAGGCGGTCGTAGATGTAAATGGGCGCCTGTTGACGACGGTTGAACTCGGGGTTCGCGAAGGCCCCGAAGCCCTCGGCGCCGCGGTCGGCGCTTCGCAAGCGGTACGCGGACGAGGCCCCGATGGGCGGCACGATGTGATCCGTGTAGTCCCAGCTCGTCGAGTGGAACTCGCCGTGGATGAGGTGCGTCTCGGTGGCGTAGGGCGAAGGGGACTCGCGATGCGGCATGGCGCCGTCGCCTACTGAGCGGCCTCCACGGAAGCCAGCAAAACCACGTGACGCGAAGCGGCAATGCGTCGGCATCGCGCGGGGCGCTGCGCGACGCCGACGCTTGCGCGCGCATCGAAAGGGCCGCAAGGATGGTCCCCGAAATCATGCCTGAGAGACCCATGAGTGACACCCCGGCGCACGCGCGCCGTCTCGCGCTCTTGAACGCGTCGCTCAGCGTGGTCTTCCTCGCGCTCATCCCTGCGTCGTTTGCCGTCGTCGACGCACACCCTTGGGCGATGGTCCTCACGATCCCCGTCAACGCGTGCGCGTTCACCGGGCTCTTCATCTTCGCGCACGAGGCCATTCACGGCACGCTGCTCCCCGGCTTTCCGCGCCTCGGGCACGCGCTCGGGCGTCTCTTCGCCACGGTGTACGCGCTCGTCGACTACGACCTTCTCCGCGCGAACCACTGGCAGCACCACGGCCACGTCGCAACGGATCGCGACCCGGATTTCGACGGGGAGGGTCGGCTGCTCCTTCACGCCGCGCGCTTCCTCGGGCGTTACCTGCGCTGGTACGCGATCCCGACCCTCGCGCTTGCGGGCCACCTCGTGGGTCAAGCCGGCCACACCGCCGCGATGCTCGGCGCCTACGTCGTGCCCGTTCTCCTTTCGACGCTCGTCGTCTTCACGGTGGGTATCCACCTCGTGCACCACCCGGAGCTCTTGCGCACGCGCACGGGCGGAGACGCGCAGCGGTCGGTGTGCGTCGACCTCGGCCGCGTCGGTTCGGCGCTGATGATCCTGAACTTCAACGTGCACTGGCATCACCACGCGTACCCGCGGCTCTCGTGGTGGGAGCTCGGCGCGTGCCGTGAGCACGAGCCCGTGCGCGTCTCACCGCGCGAGGCGTGGCGCGTGCTCCGCTTCTTCTGAATCGGGCTTCAGCTCCGTGCGCCGACGCGCTCGTAAAGCGCGACGTAGCGCAGCGCCGCGCGTTCCCAGCTCGAGTCGCGTGCCATGCCCCGCTTGCGGCAGGCGTCGAACGCCGGCGAGTGATGGTACAGCGAGAACGCCTGGCGAACGCCCCACGAGACCTCGTGCGGGGTCGCGTCGCCCACGTGGATTCCCGTGCCGCGCGAGTGGTCGGCCCAGATCGGTTCGACGGTGTCGCGGAGACCGCCGACGGCCGTGACGATGGGGATGGCACCGTAGCGGAGCGCGTAGAGCTGCGTGAGGCCGCACGGCTCGAAGCGTGAGGGCACCATGACGAAGTCCGCCGCCGCGTACACGCGGCGCGCGAGGTCGCCATCGAAGCGCAGCACGGAAGCCACCCGCCCGGGGTAACGGCGCGCGAGGATCGCGATGGACCGTTCGAGGTCGTCGTCCCCGGTGCCAAGGAAGACGAGCTGTCCGCCGCCGTCGACGATGGTGGGGGCCGCGCCGACGATCGCGTCGATGCCCTTCTGGCTCGTGAGGCGCGACACGCAGCCGAAGAGCGGACCGGTCGTGTCCGTGCGGAGGCCGACCTCCTCGCGGAGCGCATGGCGGTTTTGCGCGCGCGCCGGGCCGGGTTCCGCGGCGTCGAAGCGCTCGGGGATCACCTTGTCGGTGCGCGGGTCGAAGCGCTCCACGTCGATGCCGTTGACGATGCCCGACCACTTGCCGCGCATCAGCTTCAGGAAGCCGTCGAGGCCGCAGCCGAACTGTGCAGTCTGCACTTCGCGCGCATAGCTCTCGCTGACGGTCGTCGCGGCGTCGGCGAGGGCGATGGCGCCTTTCAAGAAGTTCGCCGTGCCGTAGTGCTCGAAGAGATGAGGCTTGTAGAGCTCCGTGGGGAGGCCGACGTCCGCGAGCGTGCGCGGGCTGACCTGCCCTTGGTAGGCGAGGTTGTGCACCGTGAAGACCTGGGGAATGTGGGCCCAGCGCTCTCCCATGGTCGTACGCGCGTACGCGAGCGAGAGCGCCGCGTGCCAGTCGTGCGCGTGGAGGACGTCGGGTCCGCGGTGCGACGCTCCGGCGCCGGTCCACAGAACGTCTGCGGCGCGAAGGGCGGCCTGCGAGAGGATGGCGAAGCGCCGCTCGTTGTCGCCGAAGCCGCCGAAGCGATCGCCGTAGAGACCTTGACGGCTCCCGAAGTGGAAGTCTTCGTCGACGAGGAGCACGCGGAGGCGACCGAGCCCGCCCGTGGGCACGAGGACCTCGAGCACGCCGACGGAAATCGGCGCGGCGCCGAGACCGAGGTAGACCGTGAGGCGATCGGTCCAGCGCGATGCCGGGTAGGGGATCTTCGTGTTTCCGTAGCGCGGCGTCACGAGGGCGACGTCGTGACCATGGCGCGCGAGGGCGCGTCCGAGACCTTCCACCGCGTCGCCGAGACCGCCGGAGCGCGCGAAGGATTCGAGCTCCGCGGAGACCATGAGGATCCGCATGGCCACGACCGTACCACGATCCTCCGCGACGGATGTGCGTGCCGTCACAAGGCCACCGTCGTTCATGCTACGCGTCTCGAAGACGATGCCGCCGTTCGAAGCCAAGGAAGACTCACCCTCGCCTCGCTGCGTTCATGCAGAGCGCTGCTCAGGGTGTCCTCTGCTCGATCGCTCGCCGTCCGAGCGCCTCGTGCGAAAGCGCGAGCGTGTCGTCCACGCGGCGTCGCGTTTTCCCTCGCTCGAGGCGGTGTACGTGCGTGAGGCGGAGCCGGCGCCGAGCGAAGTCGCGTACCGCACGCGCGCGAAGCTCATGGTCGGCCCGGGGTCGGAGCTCGGGCTCTTCGCGAAGCAAGGCGAGTCGGGGGACGATCACGTGGTCGTCGACGTGCCCGGTTGCGTGGTGCTCTCGCCTGCGCTGCGCGACGTGGCCGCGGAGCTTAGGGCCTCGCTCCCTGCGTTTCGTGAGGCGATCGTGGCCGCGGGGCTCAGCGCGGAAGCCTTGCGTGCCTTCGACCTGCGCGAAGTGGTCGCTCACCCGGGCGCCGACGGGCCGCGCGTGCTCGTCACCTTCGTCGTGGCCCAGGGCGAAGCGGACGCGACGCGGGCCCTCGCGGCGGTGGCCGCTCGCTTGATGGCGACGCTGCCCGTCGTGGTCGGCGTCGCGCTGAACCACCACGACGGCGCGAGCCCCCAGGTGCTCGGCGACCGGACCGAGCTCCTCGCGGGCACTTCCGAGAGCCGCGATCGCGTGGGCGAGGCGGAGTTCCCAGCGACCTTCGGGGCCTTCGTGCAGGCGCACCGCGCCCAGGCCGCGCGCATCCAGGAGCGACTCATCGCCGCGGCGTCGAGCTTGCCGGCGGGGGCTCGCGTCCTCGACGTGTACGGCGGGAGCGGCGTCTTGGCCGTGGCCCTCGCGCGGCGCGGCTACCGTGTCACCACGGTCGACTCGTTCGCTCCTGCGCTGCGCTACCTCGAGGGGGTTGCGGCGGATCAGGGCTTGCCCGTGCGAACGCTCGCCGGAGATGCCGCCGAGGTCCTCTCGTCGCTCGCGAAGGAGGGCGATTCGTTCGACCTCGTGGTCGTGAACCCGCCCCGCCGCGGCCTGCACCCGCTGGTGCGTGAGGCCCTCGCGAAGCTCGGCGCGCCGCGGGTGCTGTACGTCTCGTGCGACCCCGACACGCTCACGCGCGATCTCGATCACCTCGCGCTCCTCGGCCTCTTCCCGGCGGAGCTCGCGCCCTACGACCTCATCCCGCTCACCGACGAGGTCGAGACCGTGGCCGTGCTCGAGCGCCGTGCTTTCCGAGCGCCGCACGTGATTGCCGAGACCGACTCGATGGCGGTCTTCGACAAGGCGGCGCACGAGTCGACGGTCCCCTCGATCGACTGCGGCGCGCAGCTCCTCGCCCGCGTGCAGCGCATCGAAGGCTTCGACCACGCCTGGCACGTCTTCGACCTCGAGACGGGGGTGAGCGGCCCTGTCGTGTTTGGGCGCACGAAGTCCGACGCGCTTCGCTGGGTCGACACCCTTCGTACGCACGACACGCGACGCATCTACGTCGGTCTCGCGAAGGGAATCACGCCCATCAAGGGTGTCGTCAACAAGAGCTACCTGGGCCGACAAGGAGAAAGCGCGACCACGCGGACGCGTTACCGTCGCCTCGCGGTCGTCGCGGGGCACAGCATCGTGCGCATCGTCGCCGAGGTCGGAGATCCGGTCGCCCTGCGCCGCCACCTCGCCTCGATCGGTCATCCCCTCATGGGTGACGATCGCTTCGGTCACGCCGCCTCGAACCGCTATTTTCAGGAGCGCCACGGCCTCGACCGCCTCTTCCTGCACCTCGTGCGCATCGAGTGCACCTCGGCCGACACGGGCGAGCGGCTCTACCTCGAGTCTCAGCTCGCGGGCGACCTGCGCATGGTCCTCGAGCGCGTGGCCGGCCACGAGGCGCTGCGCTTGCTCGAGGGTCGCAACGCGCTCGGTCACGAAGGCTTTTCGAGCATGCCTCCCGCCGCGCTCGAAGGCGGCGGTGAGCTCCCGTCGATTCCCCAGAGTGCGCCGCTGCCGCGCATCGTCATGCCTCCGAAGGCCACGGACTCGGGGTCGAGTCTCCCCGACTGAGCGCGCCCGTCAGCGGCCTTCCTCGAAGGGCATGCGGCTCGCCTCGCCGCGCGCGTCGAAGCCCGGCACGTTGTAGCTCTTCCCGAAGATCCGCTGGATCACGTTGCGCGTGCGCTGCGAGACGTACGCGCTCGTGAACGCGAAGATCTCGGCGGGGTCGAAGTACGGGTTCTTGAGGCCGCCGAGCCGCACGAGCGCGAGCACGTGCTCGGCGACGGAGACGGGGCAGCCGGTCATGCGGATGACGTCTTCGGTGCGCGCCTTCCAGAGCACCTTTTCGGTCGAGATCATTTTGCCGAAGATGTCCGGTCGCTTGGCCTCGAGCGGGTTCTTCTTCGAGCGATCCACGTAGGTGCTCGTGATCTCGACGAGCTTGCCGTGGAGGTCGCCCTTCCACGTGGTGCAGTCGCCGATGAAGACGACGCGCTCGCCGTTTTTCGCAGGGATCTCTCCCTCATACGCGCCGAAGACGATGTGCACGGGGGGCATCTTGTCGTCGGTGGCCTTGTCGTACATGCGGAGGATTTCGATCGCCTCCTCGAGCGCGCCGGGGCATCCGCCCCAGCAATAATCGTGGCCGCCGTCGCTCGGCGGTGGGCCCGCGTACGCGCGGATCTTCGTGCCCTGAAAGTACTTCTCGACGCGAATGAGACCCTTCTCGAAGCCCTCCGCGCGGCGCTGCGCCTCCTCGAGGGAGACGTCGCCGACGACGTCGATCGCGTCGAGCTTCACCGGGCCGAAGCCGCTCTCGTAGGCGAGGCGCAGGTGCTCGACCGTGAGCGGATCGATGCCGAGGATCGCGCAGCTGACCGCGTCGACCGCGAGCTGGTTGTCTCCGAGGATCACCATGCCGAGGTGGAACGGCTTCGGGGTGAGCATGCGTCCTTCGCCGGCCGTGATGGCGTCGATGGCAACGAGGCGGGGTTGGAGCACGAACTGCAGGTCGCGCACCTTCTCGTGGAGCCGGTGGTCGTGGTCGATGAGTCGATGGCGATCGTCTTGGATCCCGATGTAGTTCTTCATCGAGAACGTCACGGTGGTCCACGGGTGCGCCTTGAACTTCGGGCAGTTCACGAAGAAGTCCGCGCGCGCGACGGGCTCGGGAACGTAGATGGAATCGCGCAGCCGCTCCTCGTGCGTGAGCTTGATCTCGACCTGCTGCGTCTCGTCGAAGTGATGGACCGTGAGGCCGAGGCGTTTGGCCATCGGGTAGTAGTGGGCGCCTTCGAAGGCGTAGCGCGTGGGCATCGTGATGCCGCTGCGTTCGCCGAGCGCGAGCTCTTCGAGCGGCTCGCGCGTGCGGTCTTGCAGCGCGAGGAACACGCCCTCGAGGAACTCGACGCGCGTGTGGGCGTCGGGGAAGTAGTGGCCCGAAGCGACGCAGTTCGGCTTCACGAGCGTCCGCCCGTGCGGGTGCAGGTCGAGCGTCTCGAGCGCGTCGCGGACGATGCCGCGAATCGCTTGCACGTCGTAGGTCTCGCAGCGGCGAAGGATGACCGTAGGGCGGCGCATGAAGAGGTAGCGTAGCGCCATTCCGTTTCCGCGAAGACGACGAAGCGCGCTCGAACCTCTTCGATCCGCGCGCGCTGCCCTCGTCGGTCCGAGGTGGATTCAGAAGCTCGTGACCTCGTAGCTCGCGAGGCTGCGCGCCCCGCCCGCGTCGTTCACGTAGCCGCCGATGTGGAGCACGCGGTAGCCGAGGCGGACGATGGCGTGCTCGGCGCGGGGTTCGCGGAGCGTGAACGCCGTGCGCAGGGTCGCGGTCGTCGGGTCGAAGACCTCGACCGTCGCCAGGGCGCGGAGGCCGCCCGAATAGGCCATGCCACCCGAGAGGACGACGCGTCCGTCGGCGAGCGTTTCCGCGCGGTGGGCGAAGCGAGCCTCGGTGAGCGCAGGTCCGTCGGTGGCGGTGAGCGCGTCGACGTCGACGATCTCGGTGCGTTGCACGAGCGTGTTTGTGGTCGTGTCCATGCCGCCGGCGACGAGCACGCGGCCGTCGGCGAGCGTCGAGGCCGTGGCGGCGACGCGGGGCGAGCGGAGGTTGAAGCGCTCGCGGCGAAACCCGACGCCCGGTACGTAGCGCACGACCTTGAGGGGGTCGCTGCACGCGCCGCCGAGGAAGACCACGCTGCCATCGCCGCGCTTCGTCGCGGCCATGCCGTCGCTCGCCGCGGGGAGACCGTTTTCGGTCGCGAGCACGCGGTCGGCCACGGCACCGGCCCGCGGCACGAAGCGCTCCCCGGTCGCGAGGCAGTTCCCACCCGCGGAGCTGTCGACGCCACCTGCCACGAGGACCGAGCCGTCGTCGAGGCGCACGGCGTTGTGGTTCAAGCGACCGGCGTTGAGGGAAGGGCCTGCGGTCACGGTGCCGAGCGCGGGATCGATGAGCTCCGTTTGCGCGTAAGGCGTTTGCGAAGCCGTGCTGACGCCGCCCACGACGAGGATGCGTCCGTCGTTCAGGAGCGTCGCCGTGTGGCGCATGCGCGGCGCCGCGAGCGAGCTTCGGAACGCGGCCACGGTCCCGTCGACGTTGATGACGTCAATCGAGGAGGTGGTCACGCCGTCGACGAGGCCGCCGACGAGGACCACGCGGCCGTCGGAGAGCGCCGTCGCCGTGTGAAAGCCGCGACCGCGCGTGAGCGGGCTCGCGGAGGGCGGCGGCGGCACGGCG
>CAIOHM010000344.1 GCA_903858055.1 uncultured delta proteobacterium | reverse complement strand
GGCTCGCCGCGGCGATCGAGCTCGCCCGCGAGGGGTACGCCGTGGAGGTGCTCGAAGCTGCGCCCGCGGTTGGTGGCAAGATGCGCCGCATCGCGGGCGTCGACGCGGGGCCTACGGTGCTCACGATGCGCGAGGTCTTCGATGGTCTCTTCGCGCGCGCAGGCGCGGACTTCGCGCAGGCGGTGACCCTGCGCACGGCCCGCGTGCTCGCGCGCCACGGGTTCTGGGACGGCGCGCAGCTCGACCTCTTCGCCGACGCCAGGGAGACCGCGGACGCGATCGGAACCCTCGCGGGGCCACGCGAAGCGGAGGGCTACTTGCGCTTCGTCGCGTACACACAAGAGCTCTATGCGCTCGTCGAAGAGCCCTTCCTGCGCTCGCCTCGCCCCACGGTCGCCTCCATGATGGCGATGGCGGGTCGCATCGGCCTCGGGTCCTTGATGAAGGTCGACGCGCACCGCACCATGTGGCACGCGCTCGGCGCCTTCTTCGAGGACCGCCGCCTCAGAAACCTGTTCGCGCGCTACGCCACGTACAGCGGGTCGTCGCCCTTCGATGCGCCCGCCACGCTCAACGTCATCGCGCACGTGGAACGAGCGGGCGTCTATTACGTGGAAGGCGGCATGCACGCGCTCGCCGTCGCGTGCGCCGACCTCGCGACGAAGCTCGGCGTCCGTGTCCGGTGCAGCGCGCCCGTCGATCGCGTCCTCGTCGAGCGAGGCGCAGTGGCCGGTGTGGCCCTCGCATCGGGCGAAGCGGTGCGTGCGCCGGTCGTGCTCCATGCGGGTGACGCGGGAGCCCTCGAGGCGGGGCACTTGGGCGAGGCTGCACGCCGCGCCGTGCGGGTGCCACGACCGCGCAGCGCTTCGGCCGTCGTGTTCACCGGCCGCGCGAAGCTCGAGGGTTTTCCCTTCGTGCGGCACAACGTGTTCCTCGCGCAGGAGTACGCGCAGGAGTTCGAGGCGCTCTTTCGTTCGCACACGCTCCCGCACGACCCCGTCGTGTACGTGTGCGCTCAAGGCCGCGAAGACGACGCGCGCGCCAAGGCCGAAGAGGAGCCGGTGCTGGTCCTCGTGCAAGCGCCCGCCACGGGCGATCGCGGCGCCTGGAGCCGCAAGGAGATCGACGCATGCATTCACTTGGCGACGAAGACACTCGCGCGCTCGGGGGCTCGGGTGACCTTCGAGTCGCTCACGGTGACGACGCCCGCGGACTTCGAGCGGGCGTTTCCCGGGAGCGGGGGAGCGCTCTACGGAGCGGCGACGCACGGCAAGATGGCGCCGCTCGAGCGCCCCGGGTCGATGAGCGGAATTCCAGGTCTTTTCCTGGCGGGTGGCACGGTGCACCCGGGAGCGGGCGTGCCGATGGCCGCGACGAGCGGCGTCTTGGCTGCGCGGGCGATCGCGACCGCTTCGCCTTCGACGCGCCGGTAGCGGCGAACGGCTACCGCTGGTGGTACCTCGACGCGCTGAGCGCCGACGGTCGTCACGGCCTCGTGGTCATCGCCATGCTCGGCAACGTCTTCTCGCCGTACTATGCGAAGGCGCGCAAGCAGGGGCCCGCGGACCCGCTCGCCCATTGCACGATGAACGTCGCGCTCTACGGCCCCGAGGCGCGCTGGGCGCTCACGGAGCGTGGAGCCGGGCGCGTCGCCCGTGAGCGAACGAGCCTCGCGATCGGCGGGAGCTCCATGCGCTTCGACGGCGGCGTCTTGTCGCTCGCGATCGAGGAAAAATCCTCACCTTTCGGTCAGCCTCTTCGCGGAACCGTTCGCGTGCACATGCCTCATCTCGTCGACGCGCCGATCGATCTCGACGCGCGCGGGCAGCACCGCTGGTCGCCGATCGCGCTCCACGCCCCCATCGAGGTCGAGCTGACCGAGCCTGCGCTGCGCTTCCGCGGTCACGCGTACCTCGACCAGAACTGGGGCGATGAACCGCTCGAAGCCGGCTTCCGCTCGTGGACATGGGCGCGCGCGACGAGCCCGCGCTCGAGTGTCATCGGGTACGTGGCCGAAGGGCGCGAGGGGGGGCGCACACGTCGTCTCCGCACGGTCGACGCCGCAGGTGTCGTGGAGGAGCACGAACCGCGGGACCCGGTCGCCCAGGGGCGAGGACTCTGGGGGGTCAAACGTCAGGGTTTTGCCGACGATCCCGCGACCCTCGTGCACCGCGCGGCCCTCGAAGACACCCCCTTCTACCTGCGCGACCTGAGCGAGGCGACGCTCCTCGGCGAGCGGCGCACCCTCGTCTCGGAGACCCTCGATCTCGACCGCTTCACGGCGCCGTGGGTTCAGTTCCTCTTGCCGTTCCGCATGGCCAAGCGCGACGCGAGCTGAGAGCGTCTCCGGTCGATGGTGATCGCATCGCTCCTGCTCGGCGCGCTCGTCCTCCTCGACGCGATCGTCGTTCTGGAGATCGCACGGAGGAGCCTCGTGGCGTGGTGGCACGGGCGGCGCTCGTCCCCGCGCGCGCTCGCACCGTGCTCGACGCTCGTCCTGCGACCCGTGAAGGGCAGCGAGACGTGGATCGAGGAAAATCTGGCGCATCGCATCGAGCACGCGGCGCACGGAGGTCGCACGGTCGAAGCGATCTCCGTCGAGGCGGATCACGATCCGGCCCATGAGGCGGCGCTTCGCCAGGCGCGCACCGACCCCTCGCTCCACGTCTCGGCGGGCGCGCTCGCGGTGCCCAACCCGAAGGTCGCGCACCTCGCGTACGCCATGGAGCGTGTGCCTCGCTGCGATCGCGTGCTCGTCGTGGACGCCGACGTGGACCCACGCACGGTGGACACGTTCGCGCTGGCCGAAGCCCTCGAAGACGACCGCGTCGACGCCGCCTGGCAACCCGTGGTGGAAGGGCGAGGATCGACCGCGGGAGATCTCCTCTCGGAGGCGATCTTGCTCGGGAGTTTCCATGCGTTTCCGCTCCTTGGCCTCCTCGACGAGGGCGGCCTCGTGGGCAAGGTCTCGGTCGTCAAGGCTTCGGCGCTCGACGCGCTCGGAGGTCTCGCGACCCTCGGTGACGTCCTCGGCGAAGACATGGCCCTCGCCTCCTCGCTGCGCGCGCGGGGACGAGCAACGCGCATGGTCACGAGCGTGGCGCGCTCGCGGGCGTGGGGCCGGACGGTGCGCGAGGTGTTCGACCGCTTCGTTCGCTGGACCCTGGTCACGAAGAGCCAGCGACCGGGCAAGCTCGTGAGCTACCCGCTGTTCTTCTTCCCGCTCCCGATCGTCGTGCTCGCGGCCTGGTTGCTCCCGCTCGCGCACGCGCGTGCCCTCGTGATCGGTGCATGCTGCACGCGTCTCGCGCTGGTGCTCCTGGGCGTGGCCCGCGCGCGCGCGTGGTCGCGGCTGCTCCCGATGGTGCTCGCGGCTCCCGCAGCGGACCTGCTCCTCGCGGCGGCGTGGCTTCGGGCGCTCACGCTCGGCACCGTGCACTGGCGAGGAACCCCCATGCGCCTCGTGCGCGGCGGGCGGCTCGAGCGGCTGCGGTGACGCCCCCGTCCCACGCTCGTCAAAGTCGTCACCGTGCAACGGAGTGGGGCCGGCGTGGCCACCGAGCCCACCGAGCTCGCCATGGAGGCCGCCGGTCGCACCCCATGCGGAGGCCTGTAGCCGAGGCTCCCGAGAACTGGATTCCTCGCGCGCTCGATGCGCTGGTCGTTGCGAATCTCTCTCGGACGGTTGCGTCACATCGTGTTGGCGCTCGCGGCGGCCGTGCTCGCCGTCGCCCCTCGGGCCGGCGCGGCGACCCCAAAGCGGGTGCTCTTCATCGAGTCGTTCTCCCCGCAGTTCCAGCCCGACGACTTCGTGTAAACGCGCATCCGCTCGCTTGGGAGCGCCTTCGAGGCCCCGCTCGAGTTCTTCGAGGTGTCCATCGAGCAGGGGCTCGTCGACCAGCCCGACGGCCCGCTGCTCGACTACATCCACGCGCTCTTTCAGGGAGGATCGCCCGACCTGATCGTGACGATCTCGGCAGATTGGCGGGCACCGAGCCCCTCGGGGAAGAGCTCCGCACGACGAGCTGGTGCTCGACAACGTGCGCTTCAAGAGCGACAGCGACATCATCCTCAAGGAGAGCGACGACACCCTCAACAAGGTGCTCGCGACGATCAAGCAGCTCCCGGTGGAGCAGCGCTTCCGTATCGAGGGTCACACCGACAACCGCGGGGACGACGCGTACAACCTCGACCTCAGCGCGCGTCGCGCACGGAGCGTCGTCGCGTGGTTCGCGAAGAGGGGCATCGACGCGAAGCGCTTCGAGGCGAAGGGCTTCGGCGAGACGAAGCCGGTCGACTCGAACGACACCGACGAGGGTCGCCTGCGCAACCGACGCGTGGAGATTCACCTCCTCGAGGCGGCCGCAAAGTAGCTCGCGCGAAAGCGTGAGCATGGGCCATCGCTCGCTGTCCCTCGGGACGACGGGCGGTGGCCCTTCTCTTTGGGGCCTGCTGTGCCGCGTTCACCTCGGGCGATCGGTCTCCCGCGCAGCGAACGGCGCCTCGCGCTGCCCGCGTCCGACATCACGGCGTGCTGGCCCGGAGACGCGGCCGTCGCCGCGCGGATGGGCCTCTCACCCTCGACCGCACGAGAGTCGACCACGAAGTACCTCTACGCCGTTGCGAGCGACTCGACCGCGCCTTCGCTCTGATCGAAGCGCTTCGCGGTCAACACCGGGGGCCTCAGTTGCAGCGCGGGTCGCCGTTTTGGATCGACTGAATCGTCGCGGAGCTGATGGGCAGCGGGTCGCAGCCGTGGGTCTGCTCGCAGATGAGATCCCACTGTGGCTGCGCTTGGTTGTGGCAGTTGAAGCAGTTGCCGCCGAACGCGTTGATCACGTCCGTCGTGCCGCGTGCACGGATCGTCGTGCCCGAGCTTTGCGCGCTGAGCGAGAAGAACTCCCAGTCTTTCGTCGCAGGCGAGAAGCCCGGCTCGCGCTTGACCATGGCCTCGGTGGGCACGAGCTGAAGCACGGTGCCCGGCGGGTAGGTGCCGCCGCTCGCGCTGTTCGCGACCGCCAACGACTCCGCGAGCGCCCCGCCTCCGATGCGCTTCACGCGGAAGCCGCGCACCTTCTGCCAATCGAGGATGCAGTCGAAGTCCGATGCGCTCACGGCGATAGTCGCCGCGCCCGAGCCTGCGTCCGTCGGCGATGCGGCGTCCGCGGTGGGCGACGGAGGCGGAGCGGAGTCGGCTGAAAGACCCGCGTCGCGATCTTCGGCCGTCGTCGTGCTGGACCCCGCGTCGCTGCAGCCGAGCGCGTAAGCGGCGCTCAGGCAAAGGGCGAGGAGAGCCGAGCGGCGCGACGCGAGGGCGGAGGTCATGCCCCGAGAAGGCCCGAGGTCTCGCCCGACCGTCAAGCGTGCGTTCGAAAATTCGGGCTCTGCCGCGGCGCTCGCCTCGCCTCGACCGCTCAAGGCGTCACGTTCACGGTCACGGTCGACCCGCCGAGGAGCTCGAAGCGCGCGGCTCCTACCGCGATCGCCTCCGCGCGGCCGAGCTGCTCGCCGCGGTCCGAGCGCTCGTCCTCGCTCGAGAAGTGCCTGCGGAGCGCCACGACGCTCGCGTCCGAACTCTTGAGCGCCTCGACTCCGGGCGCCCGGAGCGACACGCCGTTCGCGTCGAGGAGCCTCACGCGGTAGTCGACGCGCGTGCCGACCTTCCACGAGAGGCCCGCCGCGGGCACGGGCTTGTCCTCGGGCGCCTCGAGCGTCGCGGTCCGAGCGTCCGCGGCGAAGATGCGCACGCGATCGAGCTCGGTGCCGTCGGCGTGAAGCACGCGCAGCTCGGCGGAACCGGAAGAAAGCGCCACCGCTCGGACACGGTAGGTCGACTCGCGGGCGCCGCTGCACGTGGCCGAAGCGTCGAGCGGCGAGCAGGTCTTGCGATCGCCGAGGCCTCTGCAGCACACGGAGCTCACCTCGAGCGCGGACGAGAGCACGCGCGGGTCGCTCGATACGACCGTGAGTCCGTCTTCGGGCGTGCGCGGCGCGACGACGATGACGTCGCGCGAGCCGACCGCGAGAGGTGCTTGTACTCCACACGTAAAGATGCAGTCCGCTCCCTCCGTGGTCGAAAACGTCACGGCGCCGCGCTCGCCCTCGGTGGAGTCCGTGAGGCGGAAGTCGAAGGGCCCAAGGGGCCCGCAAGCGGAGAGCACGAGGGGCAGGGCGAGGGCGAAAGGTGCGGCAAGTTTCATCGTCGAAGCTCCTTGAAGGGGTCGAGAACCCCTGAGCAAGCGGAGTGCCAACGCGTCCGAACGTCGCGAAAAGCCAGGGTGCGAGGGCTCTTGGGGCGCGCGACCTCTCGCGCGGACCGGCGCGCGACCGTGACACGCGACGCGCGGCTGTGCACGAGCCTGCGCACCGCACGCATCGCGCGGAGCTCTCGCCGTTCGTGTCAGCTGCCGAGCAGCGCTTGCAGCGACTCGTTCACGCGCCAGGGCGCGGCTTCGAGCGCGACCCACACGTGTGCGCTGTCGGTCTCGATCGCGCGGATGCCGAGCACCGGCGTCACGACGTCGAGGACCTTCTTCACCATCGGGTTGTTCTTGATGCCGGGCGCGCGCATGAAGTCGAGCACGACACG
>CAIOHM010000343.1 GCA_903858055.1 uncultured delta proteobacterium | reverse complement strand
TCCTCTACTACAAGCGGCTCTCGCAGGGACGCTTCCGCATGCCGGCAGTGCCGGTGGACGCGACGCGCGTCGAGCTCGATGCGACGACACTCGCGATGCTCCTCGACGGAATCGATGTGAAGCACGTTCGTCGTCCCACGGCGTGGACTCCGCCGCCGCCAACGGCGCTCTCCGCCGCGCGCTGAGCCGAACGCGCGTGAGCGCGTCCGAAACCTGGATCGAATCGATCGCTTGCACGAGGCGATCGACACGCGCTCGCGGCCATGATCAAAGATCTGCGTTGGCGACGACGAAGCACGACTGCCGCTGGCGAGCAGCCACGAAGCGCCTCGAGGCGAAGCTCGCCGAGAAGGACGCCGCGCTCGCGGCCGTCACCGCGAGGCTCGACAAGCTCGAGCGCAAGATGGCGCTCGCCAACAAGCAGCTCCTCGGGCCGAAGCGGGAGCGCATGCCGACGCCGGACGAGGAGGCGAAGAAGCGCGAGCCCAAGAAGAAGGGTGGCGGCTACGTCAACCCGAAGAAGCGCCGCGAGAACGCCGAGGCGCTCGAGGCGCTGCCCACCACCGTCGTCCCGCACCCCGTCGGCGCCGATGAACGACGGTGCACCTCGTGCGGCGAGGAGATACGGCCGATCGGCACGGGCGACCGCTCCGTCGAGTTCGAGTGGGTGCCTGGGCGGGTCGAACGGCGCGTCCACGTCGTCGAAGTCGGCCGCTGCCCCTGCAAGCAGCACTACGCCCGCGGGCCTGCGCCGAGGCGCGTGCGGGAGGGCTGCACGTTCGGCCCGGGGCTCCTCGCGAAGCTCGCCCTCGACAAGTGCGCCGACTCGACCCCGATCTACCGCATCGAGAAGCAGATGCGTCGCTGCGGCGTGCCGATCGCGCGCAGCACGCTGAACGACAACGTGCTTCTCGCCGGCGGCCGGAGTCGCTCTTGACGTTCAGCACGGTGCCTCGCTCGGTGGCGAGAGCAGCAAGCACCTCGGCGAAGGAGCGTTGGGGCGTGTCGTTCGAGGCGTGGTCGTCGTCCCTCGCGTAGCCCGCGTAGCCCGCGTAGCCCGCGTAGCCGCGCTTGCGAGTGCCGCGCGATTTCACGCCAACTTTGAATTCTTCGAATCCGTGATGGTGACAATCGTCATGAAACGCATTACTTCAGGTCAAGAGGTGCTCTTCGTTCGTTCTCGGAAATCTCCGCGACGGGTCGGCGATGATGCCGAGGGGGAGTCTTCGCGTGCATCGGAGCGAGGGCGCTCGAGGCGGTCACGGCCGGGGCGCTGGTTCGAACCGTCCGCAGGCGCCGCGCAGTTCTGGATCGACCGCTGCGCGAAGGTCACGACGGCGTCGAGGTCTTCGTCACCGACGACGTGTCCGCCATCGTGCATCGACGCCTCGTGCGGCCAGCCGAGCGCTCGGAGCCGTTCGGCCATCGACCCTTCGAGGGGTTCGAAAAACCGTGTTGCTCGTGAAGTGCGATCACTCTGTTCGGTTCGCAGTGATCGTTACGATTGTGGGATTCGTCGTAGGTACGACGTAGAGCTCCGCGCGACTCGGCGGGGCCCTTGGCACGAAGCGCGGGTCCTCGGCTCCCTCGCCTTCCTCGCCTTGGACGTAGACGCCGTCGAGGGCGCACGTGTGCAGATGGACGTGCACGTTGAGGCTCGAGCCGAACCTCTGCACGAACGTCACGGCGCCCGCGTGAAGCTTGCCGGTCTCGCCGCTCTTCTTCGCCGCCTGCTTGTAGTGCCGCGCGAGCTCCTCGGCGTGGATGCG
>CAIOHM010000342.1 GCA_903858055.1 uncultured delta proteobacterium | reverse complement strand
GTGCAGATGGGGGCGAGCCTCGCCGACGCGCTCGCCCACCGCCTGGGCGTGAGCCGCGAGGCGCGGCGCCAGATGCTCTGCGCCGGCATTGCGGGCGGCTTTGGCTCCGTCTTCGGGACGCCCGTCGCGGGCCTTGTCTTCGGCCTCGAGGTGGTCACCCTCGGGCGCATCGAGTACGACGCGCTCGTTCCCGCGCTCGTCGCCTCGCTCGTCGGCGACGCCGTCACGCAGCGGCTCGGCGTCGTCCACACCGTCTACCCCATCGTCGCCCGCGTCCCGCTCGACGTGCCGGTCGTGGGCAAGCTCGTCGTCCTCGCCGCGGCGATGGCGCTCGCCACCACGGTGTTCGTCGAGCTCACCCACCGCGGCAAGCGGCTCCTCGCGAAGCGGATCCCATCGCTCCCCCTCCGCATGGCGCTCGGGGGCGCCTTGGTGCTCGCGCTGTGGAAGCTCTCGGGCACGAGCGATTACCTCGGGCTCGGCGTGCCCACCATCGTGCGCGCGTTCACCGATCCGACCCTGGCGTCGTCGGCGTTCGCGTGGAAGCTCGTGTTCACGGCCGTCACCCTCGGCGCCGGGTTCCTCGGCGGGGAAGTGACGCCGCTCTTCTTCGTGGGGGCGGCGCTCGGCAGCGTGCTCGCGCACGCGCTCGGGATCCCCCTCGAGCTCGGTGCCGGCGTCGGGCTCGCGGCGGTCTTCGGGGCGGCGGCGAACACGCCGCTCGCGCTTTCGATCATGGCCGTCGAGGTGCTCGGCGCGAACGTGCTCCCGCATGCGGCGCTGGTCACCGTCGTCGCGTACCTCTTGACGGGGCACCGCGGGATCTACCCGTCGCAGCGCCTCGTCCGGCGGAAGCACGGCGGCCGGCCGTTCCCGGCGCCGATCGCGCTGCGTGACGTGGACGCGCACGTGGTCGACGCGAACGACGAGCCGCCCTCGCCGGATTGACGGATCAGGCGTGTCGGGTCACGGCACGACCGTGCGTCCGAAGCCGAGCTTTTCGCGAGACATCGCTTCTCGCGATGCCCGCATGGAGGCATGCTGCCGCCATGTCCCTGGTCCTCCTCGAAGGCCGCGCGGCACTCTCCCGGGCTCGACTCGACCGCCGCCTCGCGGCCCTCCGCGCCGTGAGCCCGGGCCTTCGCGCTGTCTCGTCGCGCTTCGTCCACATCGCGCTGCTCGACGAGCGCGGGGGCGATGGGCAGGAACAGGAGGGGGATGCGGCGGAGGAGCTATCGGGGCACGAGCGCGCCGTGCTCGAGCAGTTGCTCACCTACGGTCCCCGGGATGCCGAGCCCGAGCTCGCGCCGGTGGCGGGCGGCACGCGCTTCTGGGTCGTGCCGCGCCTCGGCACGGTCTCGCCCTGGTCCTCGAAGGCCACCGACATCGCGCTCACGTCGGGCCTCGCGCGCGTCCTGCGCATCGAGCGAGGCGTGCGCTGGACGGTGAGCGGCGAGGGCGTCGACATCGCGGCCGTGAAGGCGGTCTGCCACGATCGCATGACCGAGACCGTCCTCGACGTGGAGGGGGACCTGCACAGGCTCTTCGAGGACGCGGTCCCCTCGGCGCTGACCCTCGTGCCCGTCCGCGAGCGCGGCCGCGCCGCGCTGGTCGAGGCGAACGTGGCGCTCGGCCTCGCGCTCGCGGAGGACGAGATCGACTACCTCCTCGAGGCGTTCCGCGCCATGGGGCGGGACCCGACGGACGTGGAGCTCATGATGTTCGCCCAGGCGAACAGCGAGCACTGCCGGCACAAGATCTTCAATGCGAGCTTCGTGGTCGACGGCGTGCCCCAGGAGGGCTCGCTCTTCGGCATGATCCGCAACACGACGGCGAAGAGCCCCGAAGGC
>CAIOHM010000341.1 GCA_903858055.1 uncultured delta proteobacterium | reverse complement strand
TATGCCGAGAGCCCGAGCAGGCGGCGCTCTTCTCGATGGGCCTCAACATGGCGCGCGGCGTCGCGATGGGCGTCCCGATCTTCGGCAACCCGGACGAGTTCATCGCCACGATGAAGGGCGAGGGACTCCTCGGTCCGCTCCTCGTGAACATGGGCTTCAAGAAGGTCGCCTTCAAGTCGCCGAACGAGTTCAAGAAGACCATCGCGACCGAGAGCAAGGTCTTCTCGATCTACGCGGTCGGCGTCGTGAAGGGCTACAAGCGCGAGACGCGGTCGCTCGTACACGCCGTCGTCGACTACCGCGACGCGCCTCCGCTCGGCGGCCCAGGCATGCCCGGTCAGGGGCCCGGCGGCGGACCGGGTGGGCCGCAAGGGTCGATGCCGCCCGGGGCGAGCGGGCAGCTCCGAGGGAACGAAGCATTTCTCTCGGTGCTGGCCCCAAATCCCGGTGGACGCCTCCTTTACTTCCGCGTGGAATAGAAATTCTCGTAGAGAAAGACATCCATGAGTCTCTGGCTCGGCATCGACATCGGCACATCCTCGGTGAAGGCGGCGCTCGTGCGTGCGCAACGCCAGCGCACGACCCTCGAGGCGATCTCCGTCGCGGAGCTCGGGGACTGGGGCTCGGTCGAGGAGTGCGTCCGCATCGCCGCGGACGGCTGCTGCGGCGGCAACCTGAAGTCGGTCGAGGGTGTGGCCGTGGGCCTCGAGGGCACACGCACCGCCGTGCACATCCTGACGGTTCCCGGTGACGTCGAGAAGCAGCTCGGCGACGTGCTCACCTTCGAGCTCGAGGCGCAGCTGCCCTTCGCGCTCATGGGCAACGCCGTCTTCGACTACCGCGTGCTCAAGGTCGTCCCGTCGTCGGAGACCGAAGAGGGCAGCGTCACGGCGATCACCGCCATCGCGCGCATCGACGAGGTGATGCAGCAGATCGAGCTCGTAAAGGGCTCGCTCGGCATCGAGCCGGAGCGCATCGGCGCGGGCCCGTTCACGCTCGCCTCGCTCGTTGCGCACACACCGGAGCTCGCCGAAGACGGCCCCGTGGGCGTCATCGATCTCGGCGGTCACTCGTCGGACTTCATCCTCTTCGAGAAGGGCAACGTCATGTTCGCCCGCACGCTCACGAGCGGCATCGCGCAGGAGAGCGGAGGTCCGCACCGCATCGCGCGCGACGTGAAGAACACCATCGCGGCGTTCCGTTCGCGAGGCGGGCAAGCGCCCAAGATCGTCTACATCTGCGGCGGCGGCTCGTACGTGAGCGGCGTCCACGTTACGCTGGCCGACGACCTCGACCTCCCCGTCGAACTCCTGCCTACGCCCTCCATCGACTTCACGAACGCCTCGCCGTTCGAGAACTACGAGCTGACGCGCTACTCGAAGGCGCTGAGCCTCGCGGTGAGCCTCTACGGTCGCACCGCGGGCATGAACCTCCGCCGCGGGGAGCTCCGTTACTCGCGTGGCTTCGACTGGGTTCGCGAGCGGGTGCCGCAGCTCGCGGGTCTCACGGCGCTCTTCCTCGTGAGCTTCTTCTTCGCTGGTGCGTCGCAAATCTTCCTCCTGAACCGCGAGCGAGCGGCCCTCGAAGGCGCGCTCGAGAAGGTCGCGGGCGAGGTACTCGGAGAGGCGTCGCGCGACCCGGACAAGGTGCGCCAAGCGCTCGCCGCGCAGCAGGGCGGCAGCGACGAGAACCCGATGCCCCACGCCGACGCGTTCGACGTGATGGTGCGCCTCTCGGAGGTCGTGCCGTCGTCGATGACCCACGACGTCGAAGAGCTCGACGTGCAGAAAGGTCACGTCACGCTCCACGGAATCGTCGACTCGATCCCCGACGCGCAGTCCATCGCCCAGTCGCTTCGCAGCGAGCCCTGCTTCTCCGACGTCCGCATCTCGCGCACGAGCGCCGTCGTCGGCGGCGACCGCCAGAAGTACATGATGGAGTTCGACCTGCGCTGCCCCGAAGACCAGAAGCAGAAGAAGACGGCGAAGAAGGCCGAAGCGCCGGAGGAGAAGTAATGGGACTCGCAGACTGGTGGGCGAATCTCGATCTCAACCGGCGTGAGCAGCGCAACGCGATCGTCGCGGCGTCGGTGCTCGGCGGTCTCGTGTTCCTCTCGTTCCCCGCGGCGCTCGTCTGGTACACGGTCACCCTCCGCGACGAGACGACGGAGCTCCGCGACGCCCTCGAGAAGGTGCAGTCCTCGCGCGGCAGCGTGCTCGAGCGCAAGCTCAAGAAAGACGCGATCGCCGCCCGTTACCGCGACAAAGCTCCGGCGCTCGACAGCTTCCTCGAGGAGCGCGCGCGTGAGCAAAAGCTCGAGCTCTCCGACGCCGTCGGCC
>CAIOHM010000340.1 GCA_903858055.1 uncultured delta proteobacterium | reverse complement strand
GCCGGCGGCCTGCATGGCACGGACCTGTTCGACGGTCACTTCGCGGATCGCTGGGCGCACGGCCTCGACGAGCTTCAGGAACCCCGGCGCGTGCTTCATGCCTCGACCCAGCGCGCGAGCACGACGGTGACGTTGTCGGGACCGCCGTTGGCGTTTGCCGCGGCGATGAGGTTCGAAGCCGCGGTCTTCAGATCGGGTGCATTCTGCACGATGGCGAGGATCTGGTCGTCGGTGACAGGGCCCGAGAGACCGTCGCTGCAGAGCAGGTAGGTGTCGTTTGCACGCGAGGACTCGAAGCGCGTGTCGACCTTGACCGAGTCCTTCATGCCGAGGGCGCGGACGATCACGTTCTTGTGCGGGAAGTTCGCGATCTCCTCCGGCGTGAGCTTCTTCATCTTGATGTAGTCGTTGAGCAGCGAGTGATCCTCGGTGAGCTGCTCGATGACGCCCTCACGGACGCGGTACACGCGCGAGTCGCCGACGTGAGCGACATACACGCCGTCTTCCACGGCGAAGAGCGAGACGAGCGTGGTGCCCATGCCGCGCTGGCGAGGGTCGCGCTGCGCGCTCTCGAAGATGCGGAGGTTCGCGAGCTTCACCGAAGTGACGAGGCGGTTTTCTTCGTAGCCGCGCGAGCGGTCCATCTTGAAGGGCCACGTGCGATCGGGGTCGGCCTCGGTGGCGTCGAAGAAGTCCGCCATCACGTCGACGGCCATCTTGCTCGCGACCTCGCCCGAGGCATGGCCGCCCATGCCGTCTGCGACGACGTAGAGCCCGAGCTTGTCGACGAGGCCAAAGTTGTCCTCGTTGTGGCCGCGCTTCATGCCGACGTTCGTCTCACCAACGGCTTCGATACGCAGCTGTCCCAAGGGCGTTCCTCGTGTGTGGCACACGGTCGTGCCGAGCCTGGATCGTCGCGCGCCACGCGTTTCCTGTCAATGCGGTCGCGCCCGCGAACTCCGTCGCTCTCCAGGTCGATTCGCGCTAGTCAGACTCGGAGGACGTCATGGCTCACGACACCCACACGGAAACCGAACCGACCACGCCCGCCTGGCTCCCGGTGCTCGGCGTTGTGCTTTTCCTCGTCTTCGGCGCTTGGTTGGCGCTGACGCCCGCGGCCGAGAGCACGCCCGCCGCTGCGCCGAGCGCCGCCCACTGAGGCCATGGCCCTCCGAGTCGGCATCGTAGGAGCCTCCGGTTACTCCGGCAGCGTCCTCGCCTCGATCCTCGCGTCGCACCGCGCCGTCGAGCTCGTCTTCTGCACGTCGGACAAACGCGGGGGCGAACCGGTCGGCGAAGCGCTTCACCCAACCGCGGAGCCACTCCAGAGGCTTCGCTTCGAGCCGAACGCCTCGGCCCTGACCCTCGCCGCGCACGTGGACCTCGTCTTCCTCGCGACGAGCGCCGAGGTCTCCGTCGACCTCGCGCCGCGCATCCTCGCCGAGACGGGCGCGCGCGTGATCGATCTCTCGGGTGCGTTCCGCCTGCGCGAGCTCGCCGAGTACGAGACCTTCTACCGGTTCGCGCACCCGCGCGCGGACCTCCTCCCGCAGGCGCACTACGGTCTTCCCGAGCTCTTCGGCGCACCGCCCGCGGGCACGCGCCTCATCGCCAACCCGGGCTGCTACGCGACCTCGGCGCTCCTCACGACGGCGCCGCTGCTGCGCGCCGGCCTCGTCGAGACCGACCAGGTGCTGATCGACGCAAAGAGCGGCGTCACGGGCGCGGGCCGCCAGGCGAAGGAAGACTATTCGTTCTGCGAGGTCTCCGAAGATCTGCGCGCGTACAAGGTGCTCGGCCACCAGCACACGCCGGAGATCGCGCTCGGCCTCGAACGCCACGGTCAGCGCGCGAAAGTCACGTTCGTCCCTCATTTGCTGCCGTTGCGGCGCGGCCTCCTCACGACCGCGTACCTGCGCCCGAAGGCCGGCGTGACCCGCGCGGCGCTCCTCGAGTGTCTGCGCGATGCCTACGCGAAGGCCCCTTTCGTCCGCGTCGTCGACTCGGGCCGCGTCGCCATCAAGGCGGTGGCGGGCACGAACCTCGCGTACGTGGGGCTCGAAGCGAACACGGACGTCGTCGTGAGCATCGGCGCCATCGACAACCTCGTGAAGGGCGCGGCGGGCCAAGCGGTGCAGAACATGAACCTCGCCCTGGGTCTCCCCGAGACCGAGGGCCTCGACGGGCTGCTGCGCTTCGCGCCATGAAGGCCCCACGCGGCTTTCGCTTCGCGGGTGTGCACGCCGGGATCAAGGCCTCGCGCAAAGACCTGGCGCTCATCGCGGCGGATGTCCCCTGCCAAGCGGCGGCGCGGTTCACGCGCAACGCGGCGGCCTCCGCGCCGATCCTCCACGCGCGGGCAAGCTTCCCCGCCACGAGCTTCCAAGGCCTCGTCATCACGAGCGGAAACGCGAACGCGCTCACGGGTGCGGAGGGCGTCGCCGATTGCCGCGATCTCTGCGTCACCGTCGCCCGCGAACTCGGCGTACCCGAGGGGTCCGTGATCGCGTCGGCCACCGGCGTCATCGGCGTGCGCTGGCCGATGCACAAGCTCCTCGCCGCGGTGCGTCCCCTCGTCGAAGCGCGCGGCCCGCACCTGGGCGCTGCGGCGGAGGCGATTCTCACGACCGATACGCGCGTGAAGCTCGTGAGGCGCGAGGCGACGATCGGCGGACGAAGTGTGCACTTTGCAGCCATTGCCAAGGGCAGCGGCATGGTCGCGCCTTCGCTGGCCACCATCCTCGTGGCGTTCACGACGGACGCGAACGTACCGGCCCCGGTGCTCGACGCCGTGCTCGGCCGCGTGTGTGGGCGCACCTTCGAACAGCTCGACCTCGACGGCGCGCAGAGCACGAACGACTCGGTCTTCGCCTTTGCGAGCGGGCTCGCAGGCCACGCCGCCATTGGCGCGGGTTCCGCCGAAGAGAGCGTGTTCGAGGCCCTCCTCGAGGACATGGCGCAGGAGCTTTGCCGCGAGCTCGCCGACGACGGCGAGGGAGCGTCGCGCCGCATCGACGTCACCGTGCGCGGGGCAAGCAGCGAGCGTGCCGCAAGGAGCCTCGCGCGCGCCATCGCGGGCGACAACCTCGTGAAGGCTGCGATTTTCGGCGCCGACCCGAACTGGGGCCGCATCGTTGCGGCGCTCGGTGCACGAATCGGCGCAGAGTCCCTGCCCGATCGCCTCGAGAGCACCTCGGTCTCCGTCGCCGGCATCGTGGTCTTCGACGAGGGAAAAGCCGCGCGCTTCGACGCCCCTGCGCTCCGCAAGCGCATGCGCGAGCCCGCCGTGAGCGTCGCCGTCGACCTCCGCAGCGGTTCGAGCGCCGCGAACGCGTGGGGCTGCGATCTCAGCTACGACTACGTGAAGATCAACGCGGACTACGCGTCGTTCACGCAGACCGCCGCCGACGGCACGGTCTCGCGCGACGACCGCATCGGCAACTACAGCCCTGCGCTCAAGCGAGCGATCCTCGTCGAGGCGCTCTCGTACATCGCCAAGTTCGAAAACCGCCGCGCGGTCGTCGCATGGGTCGGCGAGGCGCTCGGACACCCTGCCCTCGCCGCCACGCTCGCGGGCGACGTGAACCTCTTGCAGAGTGCAGGTGTCTTTCCGCTCGTGGTCCACGGCTACACGCCGGAGCTCCAGCGCGTGCTCGAAGACGAGAGCGCCGATCGCTCCATGGGCAACGTCGAGATGCTGCTCACGGGCCGCACGAACGCCGAGTTCGTCGCCGCGCTGAACCAGCACCGCGCCCACGCCGTCGGGATCTCGGGGAAAGACGGGGGCGCCGTGCGTGCGCGCCTCGCGAGCGACCCCATCGCCGAGCCGCGTCGTGGCGCGGTAGCGAACGTCCACGGAGACCTCCTCGAGGTGCTCCTCGGCAAAGGCTACGTGCCCGTGATCTCGCCCGTCGGTCTCGCGGAAGACGGCGCGAGCTGCCTGCTCGAGCCTGCCGAGGTCGCCGCAGCGATCGCCGCCGCGATCCGCGCCGACAAGCTCTTGCTGCTCGCCGACGCGCCGGGCATCACGGTCGAAGGCGAGCTCATCAACCAGATCGACGGTGACACGCTCGCCGAGCGGCTCGAGCGCGGCGAGATCGACGCGAACCTGCGAACGGTCGCGCACGCCGCCCTCCTCGCCCTGCGCGAAGGCGTCCCGGCGGTGCACGTCATCGACGGTCGCCTCCCCCACACCCTCATCGCCGAGCTGTTCACCGATCGCGGTGTCGGCACCCTCATTCGCCCTCGTCGCTAGCCCCCAAGGAGATCGCGCATGTCGACCATCGCCCGCACCGGAGCCACCGGCCTCGACGCCATGCTCCCCGAGCTCGTCCAGTGGTCTTCTTCGTACGGCCACGACCTCGCGTTCGCGAGAGAGGATCTCCTCGGCAGCGCCGCGCACGTCACCATGCTCGGGCGCACCGGGCTCATCCCCGTGGAAGACGCGGCCAAGCTGCGCGAACAGCTCATCGCGCTCTTCCGCGACGCGCAAGCGGGCACGCTCGCGCTCCCGAGCGGTGAAGAAGACGTGCACATGGCGGTCGAGTCCGAGCTCGGCAAGCGCCTCGGAGCCATCGCGGGCCGCCTGCACACTGCACGCAGCCGCAACGACCAAGTCTGCCTCGACCTCACGCTTCACGTGCGCGACCAAGCGGCGCGCCGCCTCGAGGAGCTCGTGCACGTCGCGCGGCGGCTCATCGAGATGGCCCGCCCCCTCGTGGATCTGCCGCTCCCGGCGTTCACGCACCGCCAGCGTGCGCAGCCGATCAGCGCGGCGTTCCTCGTGGCGAGCTGGGCGAGCGCCCTCCTCCGCGCCGGGGAGACCCTCGCCTTCGTGCTCGATCGCACGCGCCTTTGCCCCCTTGGGAGCGGCGCCTGCAGCGGCACCTCGCTGCCCATCGACCGGCACCTCGTCGCCTCGCTGCTCACCTTCGACGGCCCCACGCGCAACGCCCTCGACACCACGGGCGACCGTGATTTCGCGTTGGATTTTGCCTGGGCTGGCGCACGCGTCATGCTCGCGCTCGGCAAGCTTTCGGCCGACCTCGTCGACTACGCCTCCGCCGAGTACGCGCTCGTGCGCCTCGACGGCGCGATTTCGACGGGCTCGTCGATGATGCCGCAGAAGAAGAACCCGGACATCTTCGAGCTGCTGCGCGGCAAGACGGCGACCGGTGTCGCCAACGTCGTCCACCTGCTCACGCTCGTGAAGGGCCTGCCCTCGGGCTACAACCGCGATCAGCAAGAAGACCGCCAGTCGATCCTCTCGACCGGGCCCACGGTCTCCGCCTGCCTCCGCGCGGTGGACCTCTGCCTCGACCACGTGCACTTCCGCGCCGACAAGGGCGAGGCGGCGCTCGCCGAGGGCTTCACGCAAGCGACGGATCTCGCCGAGGCTCTCGTGCGCAAGGGAGTGCCCTTCCGTGAGGCGTACAAGGCCGTAGGCGAGCTCGTGCGCCGCGCCACGACCCAGGGAATCGGCCTCGCGGCGCTGAGCCTCGACGAAGTGCGTGACGTGCACCCGCAGCTCGATGCAGACTGCATGGGTGTATTGGACCCGCGCCGAGCCCTCCTCGCCAAGGAGAGCTACGGCGGCACCGGCCCCAAGGCCGTGCAACGAACCCTCGACGAACTTCAACTGCTTGCTGGAAAACTGCACGATCGCGCGCAACTCGTTCCGCGCCTCGACGCGATGCTCGACCACCTCGCCAACGTTCCCGTGGAGATGCGATGACTGCGAAGCGTGATTTCGCCACCCTTTCGAGCCTCACCGTCGCCGAGCTGAAGGCGGTCCTCGCCGAGGCGCACGCGCTCAAGGCCGACCGTTCGCGCGGACGTACGGCGCTCGCAGGCAAGGCCGTCGCCATCGTGATGGAGAAGGCGTCGACCCGCACGCGCATCTCGTTCGAGGTCGGCGTCGCAGAGCTCGGCGGCATCCCCGTGGTCGTCACGACCCAAGGCTCCCAGCTCGGTCGCGGCGAGCCCGTGAAAGACACCGCGCGCGTTTTGGCAGGTTATTGCCAAGCGATCGTCTACCGCACGTCGACGACGGCGCGCTTCGACGAGATGTGCCTCGCGAAGGTCCCCGTCGTCAACGCCCTCACCGACGACGCGCACCCGGTGCAGCTCCTCGCCGACCTCATGACGGTCGAAGAGGTCTTCCGCGCGCGCGGCGAAGCGCTCGATTGGTCGATGCTCCGTTGTGCGTTCGTGGGCGACGGCTCGAGCAACATGGCCCGCTCGTGGATCGAGGCCGCGCGGCTCTTTGGCTTCACGCTCGCACTCGCGACGCCCGAGGGCTTCGATCCCCCGGCGAGCGAGGTCGCCGCTGCAGGCGCGCACCTCGAGCTCACGCGCGACCCCCGCGCGGCCGTCGCCGGCGCATGCATCGTGAACACGGACGTGTGGACGAGCATGGGCCAAGAGGACGAGACCGCGCGCCGCCTCGCCGCCTTCCGCGGCTTCACGGTCAACGACGCGCTCATGGCCCGCGCCGCAGCGAATTGCGTGGTTCTTCACTGCCTGCCCGCGCACCGCGGCGAAGAAATCGAAGACAGCGTCATCGAAGGTCCGCAATCGCGTATCTTCGATCAGGCCGAGAACCGCCTTCACAGCCAGAAGGCGCTCCTCGCGTTCCTCCTCGCGCATGCCCCTACCTGAAGAACTCCTCGAGCAGCCGCTTCGCACACGCTTCGCGCCCACGCCCTCCGGTGACCTTCACCTCGGCGGCGTGAGCGTCGCGCTCGTCTCGTGGCTCTTCGCACGCGCCACCGGCGGTCGCTTCATCGTCCGCGTCGACGACCTCGACGCCGTGCGCGCGATCCCCGGCGCCACCGATCGCATCCTCGAAGACCTGCGCTGGCTCGGGCTCGATTGGGACGAAGGCCCTGGGCCCGTCGAATCGGCGGAGCTCGGATCACCGTTTCAGAGCAAGCGGAGCGAGCTCTACGCGCGCTCGCTCGACGAGCTTCGGCGCGTCACCCGCATTTACCCGTGCGATTGTTCGCGCGCCGAGATCGCCCGCGTGGCTGCTGCGCCGCACCCGGGCGAAGAGACCGTCTACCCGGGTACGTGCCGCCGACGCGTGGAGCAAAAGGACGCGAAGCGTTCGTCGTCGCTTCGCATCGATCTCTCGGGCGTGGCGCCGCTCGAGGTGCGCGACGTGCTGCGCGGCACCTCAAAGCAAGACATCCTCAAGCAGGTGGGTGACTTCGTGCTCCGCCGCGCCGACGGCGTGTACTCGTATCAGCTCGCGACCGCCGTCGACGACGCCGTGATGAACGTCGACCTCGTGGTGCGCGGCGACGACCTCCTCGGCTCCACTCCGCGCCAAGTGCACCTCCAGCGCCTCCTCGGGCTTCGCACGCCGCGCTACCTGCATCTGCCCGTGATCCTCGGGCCGAACAACCAGCGCCTCGCCAAACGCAACGGTGACTCGCTGACAGTGCGTTATTTCCGCGGCCTCGGCGCCGCCCCGCGCGAGGTGCTGACGCTCGTGGCCCATGGCCTGCGCATCGTCGATTCGCCCGCACCGGTGACCCACGAAGAGCTCGTGCAGCGCATCCGTCGCCTCCGCTGGGAACCGCCGGCGAAGGCCTACACGCTCGGGCCGCGCCGGTAACCGCACGCCTCCGGGGGCATCGCGCGAAAGAGCAGCGACCACCACGTGAGCGTCGCGCCGTAGAGCGCTTCGTACGCAGGTTGCTCGTGCACGGGCACGCGCTCGGCGAGAAACGCCATGTCGAGGAGCGTGACCGCACGCGCGCGGAGGAGTCCTTGGAGCGCTTTCACCGCGCCCGCCCAGCGACGATCGTCGACGCCGAGCACCGCGCTCTCCTCGAGCCCGTCGCTTCGCTCGTCTTGCCGCACCTCGCGCAGCGTCGCGAAGCGGCCAAGCGGCGAAAACACCACCTCGAGGCGACTCGCCGCCGTCGCGGCCACGTTCTCGCCAAACTGCGCATCGAGGCGAAGCGTGGCTCCACCTTCCGCGTCGAGCTCGAGCGTTTGCCACGCCGCGACGACCTCGTCGATCGCGTCGGCCAGCTCGCGCAGCTCTTCTTCGCTCAGAGGCGCCACCGCGAGCGGCACCTCGGCCCAGCGCAGGCCCGGGTACGCGAGCTCGGCAGCACGCATGGCCTCACGGCGCTCCGCTGCGCGCGCCTCGCCGATACCGCACGCACCCGAGCAGGCCACCTCAGCGGCCCGCGAGCAAGGAAGAGCCCGTCATCGCGCTCGGCTGCGAAATGCCGAGAAGTTCGAGCACGGTTGGGGCCACGTCGGCGATGCGCCCGCCGTCGCGCACGACCGCGCGCGGTGCGCCGGGCACGAGGAGTGCGAGCGGCACGCGGTTGGTCGTATGCGCGGTGTGCGGGTTTCCGCTCGCCGGATCGATCATTTGCTCGGCGTTGCCGTGGTCGGCCGTGACGATGAGCGCGGCACCGGAGGCCTTCGCCGCCGCAACGACGACGCCGACGCCCGCGTCGACCGCCTCGACCGCCTCCTTCGCCGCCGCGAGCACGCCCGTGTGTCCGACCATGTCGCAGTTCGCGAAGTTGCCGAGCACGAAGCGGTACTCGCCGGAAGCGATCGCCGTCGCCAGTTCGCTCGCCACCTGCGCACAGCTCATGGAGGGCGCCAAATCGTAGGTGGCGACGTGCTTCGGCGACGGCACGAGCTTGCGTACTTCCCCTTCGCACGGCGTCTCGATACCGCCGTTGAAGAAGTACGTCACGTGGCCGTATTTCTCCGTTTCCGCGCAGCGGAACTGCTTCGCGCCGCTCTTCGCGAGCACGTCGCCGAGCATGTCGACGAAGGCCTCCTTCGGGAACGCCACGGGCAGCGGCAACGAAGCGTCGTACTGGGCCATGCATGCAAAGTGCACAAATGGCGCCACGCCCTTTCGGTCGAAGGCGTCGAAGCTCTCGGCGGCGAGCGCGCGCGAAAGTTCCCGCGCGCGGTCCGGGCGGAAGTTCGTGTGCAACCCGACATCGCCCGCCGCCACGCCCGCGTACGACCCGACGACGAACGGCTCGACGAACTCATCGGTCTTGCCTGCGGCGATCGAGCGCTCGACGGCCTCCACGGCGTCCGCCTCACGCGGCCCCTCACCGTGGACGATCGCGCCAAACGCCTTCTCGACGCGCTCCCACCGCTGGTCGCGGTCCATCGCCCAGAAGCGACCGGCGACGGTGCCGAGCGTGCCCTTCCCCTCGAGGTGCGTGAGCAGCGATCGCAGAAACCCAGGCGCGGTCCCGGGCTGCACGTCGCGGCCGTCGAGGAACGCGTGCACGACGACCTCCACGCCTGCGGCCTTCGCGAGATCGATGACCGCGAAGAGGTGCGCGTTCGATGCGTGGACCCCGCCGTCCGAGAGGAGCCCGAAGAGGTGAAGTCGCTTGCCGGCGGCAGCGCCGATCGCGGCGCGGAGCACGGGGTTCTCGCCGAGCGTGCCCGTCGCGACGGCCTGGTCGATGCGCGAGAGCTCCATCATGGCGATGCGCCCGGCGCCAAAGTTGAGGTGCCCCACTTCGCTGTTGCCCATCTGGCCCGCCGGGAGTCCCACGTCCTCGCCGCTCGTCCCGATCGTGGTGCACGCGGCTTCGGCGAAGAGCGCGTCGAGGTTCGGCTTCGCGGCGAGCGCGATCGCGTTGTCGGGCGTGGCCTCGCGTGCGCCGTAGCCGTCAAGGATCAGGAGAACGACCGTCTTCGAAGTGGGCATGAACCTCCCTTAGCAGGGGCTCGAAACGAGAAGCGAGCGCCTCGCTTCTCAGGGAAGCGCCGCAGCGGCAGCGCCTGCTTGCACTTTGGCCCCGACCCCCGTAGCCCTTGAAGAGGCCAAGACTTCGGGAAAGCGCATGGCGAACGAACACACCCTCGGCGATCTCATCCTCCGCACCGAAGCCACGGGCGAGGCGGTGGTGGTCCATTGGCTTGGGCGCAGCACCTCGTCAGCCCCGGGCGATGCGATCGTCCCCGTACTCGTCGCGGCCGCGGAGCAAGCGGCGGCGTCGCAGCTGCGTCTCGTCTTCGCCTTCGAGGCGCTCGAGTTCTTCAACTCCGCGACCATCACGGTGCTCCTCCGCACCATCCGCGCCCTCCGCGGGAAGTCCGTTTCGCTCACGCTGCGCTACGACGACGCGAAGCGTTGGCAGCGCACCTTCTTCGACGCCTTCTCCGGCGTGGGCCTCGCCGAGGGAGATGACGTGCGGATCGAGGCGCGCCGCGCATGAACTCGCTCCCCCCCAACGCGCCCGGCTTCAGCTTCAAGACCCGCGTGTCGAACTCGTGGGCGAACATCGAGCTCCTGCGCCAAGCGGTCATCGCGAGCGCGCGCGCCGTCTTCGACGAAGACATGAGCGTCGCCATCGGCACCGTCGCGAGCGAGCTCATGGAGAACGCGGTCAAGTACGGCTGCTGGCACGGCTCGGCGATTCAGACGATGCGCGTCGCCGTGCGCGGGCGTGAGGGCGGCATCGAGGTCGACGTCGAGGCGCCGAGCTCCCGAGAGGCCGCCGCGGAGCTCGAGCGACACCTCAGCTGGATGCGGAGCTTCCCGAGCGCCGAAGCGGCGTATCAGGCGCGCATCTTCGAGCTGACCACGCAGCCCGCCGACAAGCGGAGCAGCATGGGCCTCGTGCGCATCGCCGTCGAAGGGCGCTGCTCGATCCACGCGGAGCTCTCGGCCGAGAGCATCCTGACCGTGCGCGCCACCATCGACGGCGACGGCGACGACGCGTTGACCTGAGCGGTTCGCGCCTCAGTCCTCGCTGCCGAGGAGCATGCGATCGGCCTTGGAGACACCGAGCACGCGCAGCGCTTCGTCGAGGCGCTTCGCGGGCACCGAGACCACCGTAGGCATGCCCCCGGAAAGCTTGAGGAGTGCAAGGAAGTCGATGCCGCTCTCGAACGGCGCCGCGAGCGTGATGCTGTCGCGGTCGCGAACGACGGCCACCCCTGCCCGGGC
>CAIOHM010000339.1 GCA_903858055.1 uncultured delta proteobacterium | reverse complement strand
CGGCGGGCCCTTGCAGCAGCGGCGACGGCGGCTTCGGCGCGGGCGGCGCCGGCGGCGAAGGCGGTCATGGCGGCGCGTCGATCGGCGCGCTCGTCCTCGCGGCGAGCCGCGTCGTCGTCAACGGAGACACCATCACGTCGTCACGCGACAGCGCCCCCTCCGTGACGCTCGGACGCGCGGGCACGGGCGGCGCGGCCGGCCTCGGCGGCAGCGGAGGCGCGGCGTTCACGCCGGTGGCGGGCCGTGTCGGAAAAGACGGTCTCCGTCAAGCGATCCGCATCGTGACGATCCGCTGACGGACGCGGAAGGAGCGCGAACCGTGCGAACGACCGCGTACGCGCACGCGGCGCCGCCCGGACGTCGTTCTCCCCCTTCCCCGCCTGCGCGTGAGGCCGTATTTCTCACGCATGCCCTTCCTCGCGCAATTCGAGACCCTGGTCGACATCTACCAAGCGAGCATTCGCGCCTACGCCAACCGCGAGCTCTTCGGCACGAAGCGCGGGGCCGTGTGGCAGTGGACCACGTACGGCGAGTTCGCGAGCCGCGTCGAGCAGTTCCGCGGCGGCCTCGCGTCGATCGGCGTCGGCAAGGGCGACGTCGTCGCGATCATCGCGAACAACCGTGTCGAGTGGGCCATCGCGGCGTACGCCTGCTTCGGCCTCGGCGCCCCCATCGTGCCGATGTACGAGGCGCAGAGCGACAAGGATCGCGAGTTCATCATCCGCGACTGCGGCGCCAAGGTCCTCGTGGTGGCGAACGAAGCCATCCTCAAGCGCACGGCGCACCTGCTCGAGGGCGGCAAGCTCGCGACCATCGTGCTCATCGACGGCAACGCGCAGGGCATCGCCTCCGAGGACCGCGTCGTCTCGTTCCGCTCGCTGCTCAACAAGAAGGAGCAGGGGCCGATTCAGCCAAACAAGCACGACCTCGCGTGCCTGCTCTACACCTCGGGCACGACTGGCAACCCGAAGGGCGTTTGCCTCTCGCACTTCAACATGGCGTCGAACATCAGCGCCATGCACCAAGTGCTCCCGCTCGAGCGCTCGGACCGCAGCCTCTCGTTCCTGCCGTGGGCCCACGTCTTCGGTCAGACGGTCGAACTCCACGGGCTCTTCTCGATGGGCGCTTCGATGGCGCTCGCCGAGTCCGTCGAGAAGATCGTCGACAACCTCGCCGAGGTCGAGCCGACCGTGCTCTGCGCGGTACCGCGCATCTTCAACCGCATCTACGGCGGCGTGCAGAAGCAGCTCTCCGAGAAGCCTCAGGCCGTGCAGCTCATGGTGAAGGAGGCCCTCAAGGTCACCGCCAAGGAGCGCGCCGGCGAGCGCATCTCGCTGCCCGAGCACGTGCTCCTCTCCACGGTCGAGAAGCTCGTGTTCTCGAAGGTCCGCGCGAAGTTCGGCGGCCGCCTCAAGTACGCGTTCAGCGGCGGCGCGGCGATCTCGAAGGACGTCGCCGAGTTCATCGACTCGCTCGGCGTCACCGTCTACGAGGGCTACGGCCTCACGGAGACGAGCCCGATCCTCACTGCGAACTCGCCGCAAAACCGCAAGATCGGCTCGGTTGGTCGCCCGATCCCCGGCGTGCGCATCGAGATCGATACCTCGAAGTCCGAGAAGGTCCTCACGGGCCGAGACAAGTACACGAAGATCGAGGGCGAGGTCGTCGGCTACGGCCCGAACATCATGCAGGGGTATTACAACCGCCCCGAGGAGAACGCGGCGGTCTTCACGAAAGACGGCGGCTTCCGCACCGGCGACCTCGGCTACCTCGACCCGAACGGCTTCCTCTACATCACGGGCCGCATCAAGGAGCAGTACAAGCTCGAGAACGGCAAGTACGTCTCGCCCGGCCCACTCGAGGAAGATCTGAAGCTTTCGCCCTTCGTCGCGAACGTCATGATCTACGGCGACAACAAGCCGCACAACGTGGCGCTCGTCGTGGCGAACATGGACACCGTGCGCGAGTGGGCCGCTGCCAACGGTGTCTCCGTCGCGCGCCCCGAGCTCTTGCTCGAGGAGCCCCGCGTGCGCCAGGTCTTCCGCGACGAGATCGCGAGCCGCTCGGCGGAGTTCAAGGCGTTCGAAGAGATCCGCGACTTCGCGCTCATCAGCGACGACTTCACGACGGACAACAACATGCTCACGCCCTCGCTCAAGCTGAAGCGACGCTCGGTCATGGCCGCCTACGGCGAGAAGCTCGACGCGCTCTACACGAAGAAGTGATCGCGCGCGGGCTCCTCGGAGCTCGCACTCCCCCACTCCAAACAACGAGGGCCCGGTCTTGCGACCAGGCCCTTCGTCCTTCGAGCGAACCGAGCGGCGGGCTCAGTAGTCGTCGACCGCCTGCGCGTCGGCGATTGCGTCCGAACGGCGCGAGCGCATGTTGCAGCGAAGCTCCTGCTTGCGCACGCGGATGGCGTCCGGGGTGACTTCGACGAGCTCGTCGGCGTCGATCCACTCCATGGCGGTCTCGATCGTGAGCACGCGCGGCGGCGCGAGGAGCACGTTGTCGTCCTTGCCGTGGTTGCGCACGTTGGAGAGCTTCTTCTCCTTGATGGCGTTCACGTCGGTGTCGTTCGGGCGGTTGTGCTCGCCGACGATCATGCCTTCGTACACCTCCGCGCTCGGGTTGATGAAGAACGAGCCGCGCGCTTGCAGGTGGTTCAGCGCGTACGGGGTCGCGACGCCGGAGCGATCGGAGACGATCGCGCCCGACTGACGCTTCATCATCGGGCCGCCCCAGGGCTCCCAGCCCTCGAACTGCGTGCTCAGGAGGCCCGTGCCGCGGGTCGAGGTGAGGAACTCGCCGCGGAAGCCGATGAGGCCGCGCGAGGGAATGCGGAACTCGAGGCGCGCGCGCCCGTAGCCGTGGTTCTGCATCTTCGTCATGCGGCCCTTGCGCGAACCGAGGCGCTCGGTGACGACGCCGATGAAGTTGTCGGGCACGTCGACGATGACGGTCTCGACCGGCTCGTGCGGCTGGCCGTCGATGACCTTCGTGACGACCTCGGGGTTGCCGAGCTGCACTTCGTAGCCTTCGCGGCGCATCGTCTCGACGAGGATCGCGAGCTGGAGTTCGCCGCGGCCGAGCACGGTGAAGGTGTCGGGCGACTCGCTCTCTTCCACGCGAATCGCGAGGTTACGGCGCGTCTCCTTGACGAGGCGCTCGCGGAGCTGGCGGCTCGTGAGGAACTTGGATTGCTTGCACTTTCCAGCGAACGGCGACGTGTTGACGCCGATCTTCATCTTGATGGTCGGCTGCTCGACGACGATGCGCGGGAGACCGCGGCCTTCCCAACCCGGGTCTTGATCGACGATCGTGTCGCCGACGTCGATGTCGTCGATGCCCGCGATCGCGATGAGCTCGCCGGCTTCGGCGTTGTCGGTCGGGGTGCGCTTGAGGCCTTCGAAGACGCTGAGCAGCTTGATGGCGCCCTTGGTCACGCGGCCGTCCTTGACGATGCCGATCGGCTGGTTCGCGCGGACCTTGCCCGCGACGACGCGGCCGATCGCGAGGCGACCGAGGTAGTCGTCGTGATCGAGGTTGTTCACGAGGATCTGGAGCGGCTCTTCGACGTTGCCCGGCGCCGGCGGGACGGTCTTGAGGATCTGGTCGAAGAGCGGCTCGAGCGTCGTCGACGGATCGGTCAGCGAGGTCTTCGCGATGCCCTGCTTGCCGATGGCGTAGAGCACGGGGAAGTCCGCCTGCTCGTCGCTCGCGCCGAGGTCGCAGAAGAGATCGAACACTTCGTTGTGCACCTCTTCGGGGCGCGCGTCGCCGCGGTCGATCTTGTTGATCACCACGATGACCGGGTAGCCGAGCTCGAGGCACTTCTTGAGCACGAAGCGCGTCTGCGGGAGCGGCCCTTCTGCTGCGTCGCAAAGGAGGATGGCCGCGTCGGCCATGAACAGCGTGCGCTCGACCTCGCCGCCGAAGTCCGCGTGGCCTGGCGTGTCGACGATGTTGATCTTCGTGCCCTTCCAGCGAACCGACGTGTTCTTCGCGAGGATGGTGATGCCGCGCTCGCGCTCGAGGTCGTTCGAGTCCATCACGCGATCGGCGACGACCTCGTTGTCGCGGAAGGTGCCCGCTTGGCGGAGCATGAGGTCAACGAGGGTCGTCTTGCCGTGGTCAACGTGGGCGACGATGGCCACATTGCGGAGGTTCGGGTTCGCCATGGTACGGCGCGGGCCCTACTCGTGAGTGGACGCGCCTGCAACCTTGCGAAGCAAAGAGTCGTCGAAGACTTTTCCGCGAGCGATACGGAACGCAATACCCAAACCGGTCACGAACAACGCGGCGGATAGATACTGAGCGAACGTGAGCTCACCCCAGCGCCGATCGCCCGTGCTGCCCGTTTCGAGACGATAGAAATCGAGGAAAAAACGCACGTAGCCGTACGCCATGAGCGCGGCGGCCGTGTACGTGCCCATCGGCAGCTTCCGCGACCACGTCGCGATGAACGCGAGCGCGATGACCCCGGCCCAGAGCGCCTCGAGGAGCCCGAGATCGAAGCGCGGCTGCGAGCCCATCGTCAGCGAAAAGCCGTGCCACGACCAGTACGGGTGCTCGAGAGCCGGGTGCAGCGGCGCGGCCACCGCGAGCCAGTGACCCGCCGGAGCCGCGGCCCCAAGGTGATCGTGCGCGACGCCGCAGCCCATGCGGCCCACGAACCACGCGATCGGGAAGCCGTGGAGCGTGATCTCTGCGACGGGAACGATGGGCATGCGCTGCGCGCGACGGCGGAACTTCGGGAAGAGACCGCTCGTGGGCACCTGCTCGTAGAGCGCCCAGTGAAGCGCACCGAGAAAGGTGCCGAGGAAGCCCCCCGCCGAGGAGAGGCCCTCCCACAGCATGAAGATGGCCCAGGGGCGCGTGAGGAGCTCCTCCGGGTGGTAGAAGAGCTGGTCGAAGACGTGGCCGCCGAGGAACGCCACGAACGTCGAGCGCGAGACGAAGTCCTGAACCTCGCCGTCGTCGTAGCCGAGCGTGGCGCCGCGCCGAGCGATGAAGCTCGTGCCGATGAGCACCGAGAGCGCGACGAGGACCCCGAACGGGTGCACCGCGAGCGGCCCAAAGAGCGGCAGGCTCGGCGCAACGAAGTACGGGATCACTGCTTTTCCTCGAACGAACGCGCGGCGGTCACGGGAGACCGAGCACCTTCTTGATTGCCTCGTTCACGAGGGCCGGGTTCGCGCTGCCGCCGGTCT
>CAIOHM010000338.1 GCA_903858055.1 uncultured delta proteobacterium | reverse complement strand
GAGGTCGAACGTGAACGTGCTCCCGCGCCCAGGCTCCGACGCGAGCGTGACGTGCCCACCGTGCCGCTCGACGAGCTTCTTCGTGACCGCGAGGCCCAACCCAGTCCCGCCGTAGCTGCGGCTCGTCGACCCGTCTGCCTGCGCGAACGACTGGAAGATGCGCTCGTGGGCCTCCGGCGCGATGCCGATGCCCGTGTCCCGCACCGCCACCGCCACCCGACCGCCGCGCCGCTCCGCGGTGACGACGACCTCGCCGTGCTCGGTGAACTTGACGGCGTTTCCCAGGAGATTCGTGAGGATTTGTTGAAGGCGGTTCTCGTCGGCACGCACGAGCACGTCGGCGGGGACGTCGCTGCGGAGCGTGAGCCCCTTTGGCGCGGCGAGCGGCTCCACGACCGTGAGCGCGAAGGCGACCGCTTGCGCGAGGTCGACGTTCTTTTCGCGGAGCACGAGCTCCTCGTGGCGCAGCTTCGAGAAGTCGAGGATGTCGTTCACGAGCGCCGAGAGGCGGCGACCGGACGCCACGACGAGCTGGAGCCGGTCCCGCGCGGCGTCGCTGAGGTTGCCCTCGCTCTCGAGCACCGCCTCGGAGAGACCGAGAATTCCATGGAGCGGCGTGCGCAGCTCGTGCGACGTGTTCGCGAGGAACTCGTCCTTCATCGCGTCGAGGCGCCGGAGCTCGTGGTTCGCGCGCTCGGCCTCGAGGTTTGCGCGGACCTGCTCATCGAGCGCTTGCTTCGCGAGCTCGCGCGCGAGCTCCGCGTTTGCCGTCGCCTCGGCCTGAATCGCGCGAATCCGGTCGACGAGCGCGAGCGAGAGCAAGATGATCTCGCAGACCGACCCGAGCTGCTGCGCGCCATGGCTCCAGCCGGTCGTCGGCACCACACCGAACTGGCGCGCGACGTTGATGGAACTCCCAATGATCAGGAAAACGCGGGCTGTCAGGTAGACGCGGGCGACCGGGTTCCCGGTGCCGAGCTCCTTCACCGCGGCAAAGAAGAGGATGCCAATGGAGGGGCCGAAACATGCGAGCGCGGTGAGCAGACCCGCCCGGTAGCTCACCGCGGTGGCCAAGCCGACCGCGAGGACGATCGCCGCGGCGGTCCACGTCAACACGCGCGCTCGTCCCGGATTTGTCGCCGCAAGGTCGAAGAGCTCGTGCGCGAAGAGCTGCGAGGTGGCAAGCGTGAGGCCAATGGCGATCGGGATCGTGTGCGTCACGAGCGTCACGGGCGCGTTCGGAAACGGCAGGAAAAGCACGCCTGTGAAGGCGGCCTGGAAGATGCCGTACGAGACCACGTACGCCGCGAAGACCACGTAGGCGCGGAAGCGCGTGACCGCGCCGAGGAGCGCCGAGTACAGCGCCATGACGAGGAGCCCGCCGAAGTAGAGGCTCTGGAGCACGTAGTGACGAATGCGCTTCGCCTCGTGCTCCGCCTCCGTTCGCAGCACGAGCGGGAGCTGACGTGAGTCGTCGCCCGTGAGGCGCACGTAGAGGTCGTGCGTCGAGCCTGGCGCGAGGTGGAACGCGGGGGCGCTCCCGATCATCGGCCACGAGGCAAGAGGCAAGGAATCGCCGGCGCGCTGCGTGCTCGAGACCGACCCCTCGTTCACCTCGAAGAGCTCCACCAGATCGGCAGGCTCCTGCGCGTGTTCGAGCACGAGCGGGGTTCGCTCCGCCCGCCTGTCGATGACGCGCACGTGCGCCCAATCCGCTCCAAGGCGGTACGCGAAGCTCGGCACGTCGCTCGCGCTCGCGGTGAACGGCAGCCGCCCGGCCAGCGCGTCGTCGATCGTGAGCGTGGAGGACGGATCATGCGCGAGGTCGAGGGCGCGCCCGAGCATGCGCTCGTCGAAGCCGTCTTCGATTGTGACCTCGCCCGCGGACGCGCGCGTCGCGAGGAAAAGCACGAGCGAGAACGCCGCGAAGAGCGCGAGCCGCCACGGGAACGTTGGCCACCGCATGGCCCTCGAGGAGACCCGAGCCGCGCCCGTCACGCAAGCGTTCGCGCGAGACCGACGAGCGCGCCCATGGCCAAGAGTTGCGTGGCCGTCGCCCGGCGGGTGAACAGCGTGAACGCAGCTCCTGCCGCGAGGGCGAAGGTGACGCCGTCGACGACCGCGGCGTGCGCGAGCAGCAGCGAGACGTGCACCATGAGCGCGAGCGACGCGACGTTCACGCCCTCGAGAAACGCGCAGCCCGTGCGCGAGCGGCGCAGCGCATGCGTGAGAGGATCAGCGATGGAAACGAAGAAAAACGCGGGCGCGAAGATGCCTGCGGTCGCTGCGAGCGCGCCGCCCACGCCCCCCAGCACGAAGCCCAAGAACGTGGCGGTCGTGAAGACCGGGCCCGGTGTCGCTTGGCCCACGGCGACCGCGTCGAGGAGCTGCGCTTCCGTGATCCACCCAAGCCGCTCGACGAGCTCCGCACGCAAGAACGCCACGAGCACGTAGCCGCTGCCGTAGAGCACGGACCCAATCTTCGCGAAGGTCCCGAAGAGCGCGGCCGCGCTGGCGGGCTTCGTCGCGACGACCGCACCGGCGCCCACCGCGCCTGCCATCGTGGGCGACGCGAAGGCTCGCTTGGGAAAAAAAACTTGGTCGTGAGCGCCTTCGAGGGCCGCGTACACCGCGCCGCACGCGACGAGCAAGGCGAGCTCGTGCAAGCCCGCGATCGCCGCCGCGAGCGCGAGCGCCGCGACGCCGCGTGCGCGCCGCGACGGGAGCGTGACGGGGGCGAGCCCTGCGATCGCGTGCACCACGATGGCCGCGACGACGGGCTTCACGCCGTCGAACAGCGCGCCGAGCTCGGGCCGAGCTCCCGCGTGCACGTACCCATAGGCCGCAGCGCCCGTGATGAGCATCGCGGGCACGATGAACCCGAGCCCCGCGACCACGAGCCCGCGCGCGCCCGCCAGGTCTTTTCCAAGGTGAATCGCGAGCTCGGTGGAGTTCGGCCCGGGCAGCAAGTTCACGACACCGAGCAGCTCGACGAAGCGCGCCTCGCTCACCCAGCGTCTCCGCACGACGACCTCCTCCCGGAGGAGCGCCACGTGCGCCGCCGGGCCTCCCACGGAGGTGGCGCCGAGCACCGTGAACACGCGCGCGATCTCTCCGAGGCTCGGAGCGTGGCTCGTGTCGCGCGAACTCAGGGGGGCTTCTGGGCTCCGCGAATCGCTTCGCGTTCGGTGCGCGAAGCGGCGCGCGTGATCAATCGGCCAGGAAGCCGAATTTCCCGCGGCGGAAGTCTTCGTACGCTTGGGCGATCTCTTCGCGCGTGTTCATCACGAAGGGCCCGTAGGAGGCGATCGGCTCCTCGATCGGCTCGCCGCCAAGCACGAGCAGGTGCGCGTCGGCGGCGGCCGTGAGCGTCGCAAGCTCGCCCTCGTTCTTGAAGACCACGAAAGAGTTCTCTCCCGCGCGCGCCTCGCCGTTCACCGCGACCTCACCCGCCATCACGAGCACCGCGAGGTTCTCGCGCGCGGGGCAGGGGACCTCGAAGACCGCACCTTGCGTAAGGCGCACGTCGAGCATCGTGACCTTGGTGACCGTGCGCGCAGGCCCGCGAACGCCCGCGTATTCACCCGCGATGATGCGCACGCGGCTCCCGCCGCCGAGGTCGACCACGCCCATGTCCGCGCCCGTGATCGGCTGGTAGCCCGGTGCGACCATCTTGTGCGATCGCGGCAGGTTCACCCAAAGCTGCGCCATGTGCATGCGCCCGCCCTGCTTCGCCCACGCGTCCTCGTGGTACTCCTTGTGGAGGATGCCCGAGGCCGCGGTCATCCACTGCACGTCACCGGGGCCGATGATGCCACCCGCGCCCGTGCTGTCGTGGTGCGCGATGCTGCCCTCCCACGCGATCGTCACGGTTTCGAAGCCGCGGTGCGGGTGAACACCGACGCCGCGCGGCTTTTCGGTGCCCTCGTAGACGAAGGGCGCATGGTAATCGAGCATCAGAAACGGGCTGAGGCGCAGCATCGCGTCGGGGAACGCGCTCATGTACCCGTGCACGCGAAAGCCATCGCCGACCCAATGGATGCGCGGCGGCGGCACGACGAAGTCGACGGGGCGCACCTTGGCGCGGGGGGCGGTCGGGGTAGGTGCAGTCTGCATGGGCTTGGCGGTCATGGCTTGGCTGCCGACGCCGACCAGCAGCGCGGCGGGAGGCAGCGCGGCGAGCAGTTGGCGGCGAG
>CAIOHM010000337.1 GCA_903858055.1 uncultured delta proteobacterium | reverse complement strand
TAGCAGTCTGCCTGGAGCTCGAGGCGCACCGAGCCGCCCTCGGCGCCCTCCTGGTGGCCGAAGCGCCCGAGCTTCGCGTTCGTGCCAAGGACGTTCTGCACGTGATGGCCGATCTCGTGCGCGATCACGTAGGCCTGCGCGAAGCGACCCGGTGAGCCGTAGCGCCGCTCGAGCTCGCGAAAGAACGAGACGTCGAGGTAGGTGCGCTCGTCCGTGGGGCAATAGAACGGGCCCATGGCCGCGCTGCCCATGCCGCAGCCGGTGCGCGTGCGGCCGGCGTAAAGAACGAGCTTCGAGCGGCGGTAACGCTGGCCGGACTCTTCGAAGATACGCGACCAGGTGGCCTGCGTGTCGTCGAGCACGAAGCTCACGAAGTGGTAATTCTCGTCGCGCTGTGTGGCTTGGCGCGCGTGCTCGCGGGGCGCGTGATCGCCGCCGCCGACGAGCGCACGGATGCCCACGAAGCCGACGAAGCCCACGGCCACGAGCAGCCCGAGCGGCGACTGCACGAGCCACGGGAGCACTTGGAGGAGAAACCAGAGCCCGCCGCCGCCGCCACCGCCGAAGCCATAGGCCGGGCCGTCGCCGCGGCGATCGTCGACGTCGTTGCTGTCGTGTCCTTCGTCCCAACGCATGATGCCGTGAAGCTAACCTGCCCCCGTCCGTTGGCGAGGGGGATCGCCGCGATCTCACGGCAAGGCGAAGCGGAGGACCATCCCGTAGAGGTTCGGACCGTTGCCGCGCGCCCCGACGACGAGCCCCTCGCACGCGCCCGGCCGCCACGCGGCCCCGAGCAAGTGCGCGTTCGTATCCGCTTGGTACGGGTTCGCCGAGAAGCTCGGCACCGAGACGTCGGTCACGTTTGCCGCAGCGAAGCTCCCGCGCGCGCCACGGTAGAGCGCGACGCTTCCGAGCAGCGGCGTTCCGCGGGGTCGCCCCACGAAGAGCGCGCTCGCCCCGTCGGAGCTGAAGGCGACGCCGTTGCACGCGTAGAAGGGGCTCTGCACGGCGGTGAGGACGCCGTCGTAGCGCACGAGGTTCCGCGACCCATCGCAGAGGAAGAACTCTTCCGCGCCCGGCCTTGCGGCCACCGCGCCAAGGTTCGAGTAGCTCGAGTTCACGCGGAGCATGCGCGTGGCTTGCGGTGCCGACGGGTCGTAGAGAACGATCTCGGAGCCGTTCATGCCGCCGCTCACGAGGGCCACGTCGCGCGCGTTGAGCCGCCCCCAAGCCACGCCCGTCGGGCCCGTGGTCGTACCGAACCCGGCCGCGTAGGCGAGCGTGCCTGCGACGGCGTCGTAGCCGTACAGGTAGAGCACGTTGCTCGCGAAGCTCGCGCCGAGCACCGAGGTGCCCGCCGCGTTCACGGCGAGGCCCGCGAAGCCTGCGCCACTCACCGTTTGGCCAGGCGAAATGCGGGTAAGCGCACCGGTCGCGCTCGCGTAGCGGTAGAGGCAGGGGAGGGTCGTGGCCGACGAGCCCGAACCGGAAGCGCACGCGCCACCGAGCACCGCGTCGCCGCTCGCGAGGAAACGCAAGGCGCTGAAGCTCGTGCTTGCGGGCTTGCCGACGAGGGCGAGGTCGCGCTCCTGGGACCGGTAGCGCATGACCGTGCCGTCGCGCGCGACCGTGAGCGCGAACGAGCCGTCGGGCGCGAACGCTGCGCCCGTCACGTCGCTCGTCGTGATGTTGTGCCCAATGCGTGTATAGCTCACGGAGGTGCCGCAGCCGAGGTCGCCGCCCGGAGGCGCAGCGGCGTCGGGTACGCCCGTGTCTGGAGCGCCCGCGTCGCGAGCGCCCGCATCGGCGGCACCGCTGTCGCGCGTCGCCGCGTCGAGCGGTCCCGCATCGATCGCGTTCGCGTCGCCGCTCGCGGAGTCGGTCACGCCCGCGTCGAGGAGACCTGCGTCGTCGCGCGGCGCGGAAGCGTCGGGTGCCGTGGTCGCGTCGGCGGGGAAGGCGGCGTCGCGCGCCGAGGCATCGTTCGAGGCGCTCGGACTCCCGTCGTCGCGGGGCTCGACCGGGGCGAGGCCAGCGTCCTCCGAACCGCCGCAGGCAGTGACGAGCAGTGCCGCGAGCGCGACGACGCGGGGGTGCACGGCGCGGCCTAGTTTACCCATGCGCGCGCGTTCGCGAAGAAGCGGAGCCACGGCGAGTCGTGGCCCCACTCGCGCGGGTGCCACGAGAGCTGCGCCGTGCGGATCACCCGCTCCGGGTGCGGCATGAGGATCGTCGCGCGACCGTCGGGCGTCGTGAGCGAGGTGAGGCCGTCGCGCGAGCCGTTCGGGTTCATGGGGTACTTGTTCGTGGCCTTGCCGTTGCCGTCGGCGAAACGTGCGGCGACGAGACGCTGCGTGAGCACGGCGTTCTCGGCGACCTCGCTGTCGAAGACCGCGCGACCTTCGCCGTGGGCCACGGCGACCGGGAGGCGCGAGCCCGCCATGCCCCGGAAGAAGATCGAAGGGCTCTCCTCGACGCGCACCATCGCAACGCGCGCCTCGAATTGCTCGCTCCGGTTGCGGCGGAACTTCGCCCAGTGGTGCGCGCCGGGGATGAGCTCGCGCAGGTTCGCGAGCATCTGGCAGCCGTTGCAGACGCCGAGCGAGAAGGTGTTGCCGCGCTCGAAGAACGCCTGAAACTCGGCGCGCGCGCGGGCTTGGAAGAGGATCGACTTCGCCCAGCCTTGGCCCGCGCCGAGCACGTCGCCGTAGGAAAAGCCTCCGCAGGCGACGAGGCCTCGGAACGACTCGAGCGCGACGCGCCCTTCGAGGATGTCCGAGGCGTGCACGTCGACGGCTTCGAAGCCCACGCGGTCGAAGCACGCGGCCATCTCGACGTGGCCGTTTACGCCCTGTTCGCGGAAGATCGCGACGCGCGGCTTGGCGCCGAGGTTCAGGAACGGGGCCGAGAGGTCGCGCGTGGCGTCGAAGGAGACCTCGGCGGTGAGGCCCGGATTCACCGGGTCCGTGCGCAGCGCGTGCTCTTCGTCGGCGCACGAGGCGTCGTCACGGAGTCGCGCGATGCGGTGGCTCGTGTCGCTCCAGAGCGCGCGGAGCTCGTGGCGATCGGCCTCGACGACGACGCGGCCAGCGCGCGCGAGCTTCACGGTGCGACCGGGTTTCGCCGTGCCGATGCGATGCGTGCAGGATGCAAGGCCGAGCGCCTGCACCTGCGCCGCGAAGGCCGCGGCGTGCTGCGGGTAGAGCTGCACGACCGCGCCGAGCTCCTCGTTGAAGAGGGCCGCGATGTCGTTCGTGGGGCCCGCGGGGAGGTTCACGTCGAGCGCCGCGCCGGAGGCAAAGGCCATCTCGCAGAGGAGCGCCGCGAGGCCGCCGTCGGAGCGGTCGTGGTACGCGCCGAACCAACCCTTCGTGACGCCCGCTTGCACGAGCTCCCAGAAGGCGAGGAGGCGCTTCGGGTCGTCGAGGTCAGGCGTTTCGCTGCCGATGCGCTCGAAGACCTGCGCCACGATGCTGCCGCCGCGGCGGTCTCTCCCGCCGCCGAGGTCGAGCAGGACGAGGTCCGCGTGGCCTTCGCGGAGGTC
>CAIOHM010000336.1 GCA_903858055.1 uncultured delta proteobacterium | reverse complement strand
CGCCCGAAGGACAAGCGGCTCCTCTTTGCGCGCGCGGGCTTCGGCACGCTCTCGGCTGTAGGGACCTTCTATACAATCGACTCGCAAGCCATTTCCCTCGGCGACGCCTCGACGCTCTTCGCGACGAGCCCCTTCTTCGTGGCGGTGCTCGCGCCGTTCGTCCTCAAGGAGCGCTTTCGGCCCCAGGTCGGCGGTGCGCTCGCGATCGCGTTTCTCGGCGTGGCGATCGTGGCCAAGCCCACCTTCGACAGCGCACCGGATCTCGTCGCGGCGGCGACGGGTAGCGCCTTTTCGGCCGCCTGCGCCATGATGGCGCTCCGCCTCGCGAGCCACGGCGAAGCCCCGGAGTCGATCGCGTTCTTCTTTCACCTCGTGGGGCTCGTGGTGCTCACGGCGCTCGCCGTCCCCGGTTGGACCTCGCCCTCCCTCGCGACGATGCTCACGCTCACGCTCGCGGGCGTCTGCGGCGGCGTGGCCCAGCTCATGATGACGAAGGCGTACACGCTCGACCTCGCGGCGCGCGTCTCGGTCCTCGGCTACGCGGGCCTCGTCTTCACGCGGCTCGCGGGCGCGATCGTCTTCGGAGAGCCGTTCGGGCTGCGCGAGCTCGGCGGCACCTGCGCGATCCTCGCGGCCGGCGCGCTCCTTACGCGTGGCCGCTGACGGAGGGCCGCGACGGGAGGCTCGCACACGGACGCGCCGCCCGCGAAGCCGCTCAAGGCGCTTCGCACGCGCGCAGGCAGGGAAGCACGCTCCGCTGCGCCTCCTCGACGCAGCTCTGGGCGCTCGGCTTCGCGTCGTTCGCCAGGTACTCGGCGAGCTGGAGACACTCGCCGAAGACCTCTCCGCACCCGCCGTCGTTCCGGCGCCGGCAAACGGCGAGGTTCGCGTGGCACTCGGCGCGGTCCGCCTCGAGCTTCGCGGCGAGGGTGCGCTTCTCCGCGTTGACCGGGCGCTGGCACGCGTTCACGGCCGCGGTGGCCTCCGTGCGGCACTGGGCCTGGCACGCGACCTTGCGCTCTTTGGAAGATCCCGCGAGGGTCGTCGCGCAGCGGGCGGCGCGCACCTCGACCCCGTCCACGCACGCGCCCTTGGACTCGTTCGAGGGCGCCACGCAGCCCGCCCGCGTGCGCTTCGCGGCGGCGGCGCACCTGGAAAAATCCTCGCCGCACGTGGGCTGCGCCGCGGGGCCGATACCGCGGGTGACGCGCGCTTGCTCCTCGCACTCGCGGCGTGTGGCCGCGCACGCCTCGGACTCCTCGCTGAGTGCGGCCTCGCAGGCGGCGCCCTCCTTCTTGCGGTCGGCCTCGCAGCGCTTCAAAAAATGCGCTTTTACGAAGGGGCACGTCTCGTCGTCCTCGGAGGGCTCCGCGAGGGCGCCCTCCACGCGCGCGAGCTCTTTCGCGCGCAGCGTGACCTCTTCGCGGAAGGTGCCGCGATCGGTCGCGACCTCCACGACCTTGCCGCAGACGGGCACCGTGAGGTTCTTCCAAGTGCGGCCCACGGGCTTGCCGTCGAGGGACACGTCCGCCTCGACCGGGTCGCCGCCGGGGCCGGTGAGCTCCACGCGCAGGCCGGCCACGCGGGGCACCGCCTTGAGGGACACGCTCTTCGGCGTGCCGCGCGCGAGGGTCACGTCGGCGCGGGCGGGCTCGTAGCAGGGGTCGGCGATCTCCACGCGGTGCGGCCCCGCGGCGAGCTCGAGCTTGAGCGGTGAGGGGCCCGCGGCCTCGCCGTCCACGCGGAGCGGCGCGCCGGGCGGCTTCGTCTCGATGGTCAGCGCCACGGCGTTCGCTTCGAGCGAGAACGCCACCGCGCGATCGCCGTCGACGCGCAGCGCCTCCTCGCGGGCGAGGTGCCTGTCCAGGGACATGCGCACGCGGCGGAGCCCCGGCTCGAGCGGCCGCTTGCACGGCGTGGCGGCGCAGGTGACCGCGCCGTCGATCTCGACGCGCGCGCCGGGCGGCGCGGACGTGAACGTGACCATCGCGAGCTCGGTGGTCGCGGGGCGCCAGCCGTCCGCTTCGGGGTTCGAGACGACCTCGCGCGAGACGGCGCCCTCGCGCGCGCTTTCGGGCCGCTGTACGGTCGCGCGTCGCAGCTTCGTATGGAGCTTCGCTACAGCCTCTTGCGCCATGCGCCGCGGGTCGTCGCCCCAGGGGGCGCTCGCGGATTGGAGCAGGCAGCCGGAGGCGACGTCGAAGAGGCCGACGCTGAGCGCCGCGGATTTCCCCTCGCCGACGCGCGAGGCGCGGAGCAGCGTGTTCGGCGGCACCTCGCGGCCGAGCTCGCACTGGAGCTTGTCGTCGTAGCGGGCGCCCTGTTGCGCGCGCCGCGCGGCCTCGAGCGTGGCGGCCTCTTCGGCGCTGGCGACGACGCGGATCTTCCCGTCGTCCGCGAGGCGATCGCGCAGGGCCGCGAGGATCTCCGCGCCGACCCCGGGCCCGCCTTCCACCGCGGCGCGCGGCGCCTCGCGCATGTACCTCTCGAGGGCGCGCTCGACCTCGCCGATGTGTCCT
>CAIOHM010000335.1 GCA_903858055.1 uncultured delta proteobacterium | reverse complement strand
CGGCGCCGCGTCCGCGGCGTCGTCGAGGTACTCTTGGGCACAGCCCTTTCCGAACGTGGGCGCCCCGACGAGCGTGGCGCGCCCATACGTCGCGAGCGCGCCGCCAATCATCTCCGCTGCGCTCGCCGTCGCCCCGTCGACGAACACCGCGAGCGGTCCGTCCCAGACGTCCTCGCCGCTGGCCGGTCCGGCCTCTTGCACCTCGAGCGTGCCGTCGCGACGACGGAGCGCGAAGAGCGGAGCTCCGGGGAGAAAATGCGCGAGGGCACCGCTTGCGCCGTCGGTCGCCCCGCCCCCGTTTCCGCGCAGGTCGAGCACGACACCGACCGTGTCTTCGCGAGCGAGCGCGCGTAGCACGCGGCCGAGCTCGTCGCCAAGATCGGTGCGTACGTCGGCGACTTCGACGATCGCGACGTGGCGATCTCCGTAGGGCACGCGAAGCACGAGGAGGGACTCGCTCGCGTGAACCTCGCCCGCCGCGGCCCCCGTGATGTCGACGTACACGGACTCGACCCGGAGCGGATCGTTGCGAAGCACACGGGCTTGGAAGGGCTTTCGCTCGTACGCGAGGTGCCATCGCAGCTGCTCGATCTGCTCCGGCGTAAGCCCCATCGTCGCATGCCCACCGAGCTCGAGGACGACATCTCCGTCGCGCAGCCCACCCTCGGCGCCCTCGTCGATGCGAAGCCCCACGGCGGTGCGCGCGTAACGCGTCCAAAAGGGACTCGTGGTCGTCGCCTCGAGGTCGAGCTCGAGGAGCCCCGCTTCCTCGCCGTTGGGAGCCCAGTCGCCGTGCGGATCCACGAGCACGACCCAGCTTCGCAAGAGCGCCGCGTGCACGGCCTCGGACCACGACGCGGCGTCGAGGGAGGGAAAGAAGCGGCGGCGACCGAGCTCGACGAGCGGCGTGAACTCGGGACCGAGCGCGCGCTCTACCGCGCCCACACGGCGACCCAAAATATGTGCAAGATGCACGGCTTCGCGCGTCACCTTCGTCGCCTCGAACACGGTCGTCGTCGCCGCGAGCCACGGGTCTTCCATCGTGTCGACGGCGCCCTCCCCCGCGCGCGCCTCGTCGAACTCGGCCGCCAAGTCGCCCACCTCGCGCGCAAGCAGCGATCCGACACCCAGCGCCTCGCGGCACGCTTCCGGCGCACCGGCGACCGTCAAACGCCAGCGCGTCACCGCCATGCGCTTGCCGGCCTCCGAGTCCGGCGCGGCGCTCCAGAAGCCATGCGGGTCGAGCCAATCGCGCACACTCGCAGCCAGCGCCGCGTCGTCGACCGGTTGCGGCTCTTCCACGAGCTCGGTCAGCACCTGCCCCATCACCCGCGCGAGATCGCCGCACGAGAGGCGCGCAGGACCCTCACGGGGTGGAGCGAGCGAAGCGGCACGCACCTCGGGCTCCGCACGGGAAGCGCCCGCGTCTTCGTGAACCGCCGGCGAGGCCGCGGGGAGCGTAGAGCGCGGGAGGGTCGCAACCACGGACGCCCCAACCGCGAGGCCCACGAGGGCACCGATCGTGGCGTTGCGGCTCATGCGCGTTGCCTAGCAAGCGTCACGCGAAGGGCCCAACTTCACGCGCCGCGGAGAGATGCCCTACATCGCGGGCGCGAAGGTCCCGAGGAAGCCGCGCAGCTTCGACCGCGTGCGCTCTTCGAGCTGCCGCACCCGCTCTTTGCTCACGCCGAGCATGTCTCCGAGCGCTTGAAGCGTAAGCGGGTCTTCGCTCATCAGGCGCTCCCGCGCGATGAGTCGCTCCCGCTCCGACAGCGTCTTCAGTGCCGAGCGCACCGCTGTCTTCGCCTGCGCGCGCTGCTCCTCGACCCCGGCGAGGTCTTCCGGGCTCGGACCCTCGCTGGCCAGCCGGTCGGCGACCGAGGACTGCCCCTCGGCGCTCATGTCGAGGCTCGCCTCGCGCGCCGCAATGACCGGCAGCAAGAGCGACACGCGCTCCGGCGAGAGCCCACTCATGGCGGAGAGCTTCTCCGGGTCGGTCTCGCGCGTCGTGCGGTACGCGCGGAGGGCACGGCGCTCGCTCTTCGTCGTGCCGAGGCGCACGACGCGGTACGTGCGAACGACGTACTCCCGGATCTCTGCGCGGATCCAATACGCCGCGTAAGTCGCCAGGCGAACGTCGCGCTCGGGATCGAATTTCTCCGCGGCCCGAAGGAGCCCGATGTTCCCCTGCTGGATGATGTCCTCGAGCGGCACGCTCCAGCGCCGGTACTCGAGCGAGATGGCGATGACGAAGGGCAGACACGCCTCTACGATGCGCTCGCCTGCGCGCTTGTCACCACGACGCCAGAGGCGCGTGAGGTCACGCTCGTCTTCGCGCTTGAGCGGCTCGAAGTCCGAGAGGCTCGATCGGTAGAGTCGAAGAGAGTGGCTGTTCGAAAGCGTCGCCATGGGCACCTCGGCCCGGAGGCGTGCAACAGCTGTGCCCACCTCGCTTTTTCCCTAAGGATGAGCTCAAAACGCGCAACGCGTGCGCGGCTGTGCAGGAATCGCGGATCGCGTTGCGCGGGCGATCTGTCGTCGTTCCGACAGTCGTCGGCGGAGACGACGCCGATGGCTGCAGAGTGCACCCATTCACCACGGGGCGACTCAGCCGCAGATGACACGCTCGAGGCTGCGCTCGGGACGCCCCGCGCGCCCACCCTTCGGTCGACGACGGGGCACGCCGCAGCCGCTAGACCTCGAAGGTCATGCCCTCGCACGCCGCGGTGCACGCAGGGAAGAGCTCCTGCGCGCGCGCCTCTTTCTTCGCGACGTCGTCGTCGGTCTGCTGCGGATCGTGGTGGAAGAGGTAGAGGTGCTTCGCGTTGGCCGCGACAGCGAGCTTCGCGCCTTCGTCGAAGGTGCTGTGACCCCAGCCGACCTTCGAGGGCCCGGCACCGGGGGCTTTTCCGATGTACTCTTCGGGCGTGTACATCGCGTCGTAGACGAGCGCGTCGACGTCCTTCGCGAGGGCGCAGATCTTCGGGTCGACGACCGCGTAGTGCTCGGTGTCGGTCGCGTAGACGACGCTCTTCCCGGCGAAGTCCACGCGGTAGATCCACACGCCGTTCGGGTGGTTGCCGCGCGTGTTCAAGACGCGCACCGGACCGAGGTCGGTCCCGGAGTCGATCTCGACGACCTGGCCTTCCTGGAGGTCACTGAACGTCATCGTCGAGCCCATGTCGCCGATGTCGACAGGGAAGTTCGGGTGGTCCATCTGGCCCGCGAGCGCCTCGGCGAGCGAGCGCGTCGTGCTGTTGCCGCCGAAGAGCTCGAAGCGGTTGCCCTTCACGAACGCGGGAACGAAGAACGGGAAGCCCTGGATGTGATCCCAGTGCACGTGGCTGAAGAACACGTGCGCTTTCACGGGCATTTCGCGCATGAGCTTCTGACCGAGGAGCCGGATACCCGTGCCCGCGTCGAAGATCAGGATCGCCTTCCCCGCGCGCATCTCGACGCAGCTCGTGTTGCCGCCAACGCGGACCGTATCGGGCCCGGGCGTCGGGATGCTGCCTCGCACGCCCCAAAAGGTTACCTGAATCGCCATTGCATCCCCGTCGCCGCGAGGGCGTAAAACGCCGCGGAATTCGGGAAAGCGTATGAGGTCGAGGGGCGACGCGTCAACATTGGAGCGTGCAATTCGATTGCCGCGCCGCGGCACCGCACCTCGCCCCTCGCGGCGCCTGCTCCTTCGACGGCGCATCGATCGGGCTTCGCAGCGCCGAGCGCCGTGCCCGGCCCCGGAGAGCGCTGGTATCTTCGCGGCACATGCTCCTCGCCATCGACGTCGGCAACTCGAACGTGGTCGTCGCTCGCCTCGACGGAACGCGGGTCACGCGCGTCGATCGCTTGCCGACCGTGCGGGACGAGACCGTCGAAGCTGCGCGCCACCGCCTCGCGGGCGTGCTCTCCGTGCACGAGCGGCACGGCATCGATGCGGCGATCGTGGCCTCGGTAATCGTCCCCCTCGCGGCGACGTGGGCCGGCGCGATCGCGGACCTCCTCGGCCTCGCGCCGCTCGTGGTGGACCACCGCACCCCGACCGGAGTCCGCCTCGCCGTCGAGAACCCCGAGCAGGTTGGCGTCGACCGCTACGTGAACCTCGCGGCGCTGGTCGACTTTCGTGCTGGCGCGCTCGTCGTCGACTGCGGGACGGCGACGACCTTCGACCTGCTCTCGCCGAGCGGTGATTTCCTCGGCGGGATCATCGCGCCCGGCATGGCGATCAGCGCCGACGCACTCACGAGCCGCGCGCCACGGCTTCCGCCTGTCCCGCTCGCAGCACCGCACTGTGCGATCGCCACGAACACGGTGGACGCGATCCGCGCGGGGGTCGTCTTCGGTCACGCGGCCCTCGTCGAAGGCCTCGTGGCGCGCCTCAAACGAGAGGCCTCGTTCCCGCTGCGGGTCTACGCGACCGGGGGCCTCGCCGCGACGCTCGCACCGCACTGCCCATGCTTCGACGAGCACGACCCGCACCTCACGCTTCGAGGCCTTGCGTGCATCCACGCGCGCTCGGTTTCCCAATAGAAAACGAGGAGCCCCGCGGCGGAGCCCCTCGTTCCCGCGTCGAACGGTGCGCGCTTCAGCCCGCGCCGATGCCCGGCTGCTGCTGGGCGAAGAGCTGCGCGAGGGCGCGCGAGCGCTCGATGGCGAACTGCTTCACTTCGCGGTTCTGGCTCGCGGCGAGCTTGTTGAGGACGAGCGTCGCGCGGTTGAAGTCGCGGAGCTGGAAGAGCGCCTCGACGTAGTTGTACGCAATGCGGACGTCCTGGATCATGAGGCCCTCGTGGGGCGCGAGCACCTTGACGATTTCGTCGAGCTTGCCCGCCGCACCGTGGAGCGAGGTGAGGCAGAGGAGCGCAAGCGCGTCGCCGGGAGCACGCTCGACGGCGCGCTTGGCGAAGGCGATCGCGGTGTCGCGCGTGCCGTCGGCCTCGGCGTAGAAGCTCTGGAGCGCGATGAACGGCGCGGCGTTCTTCTCGTGGAGCGGCGTGGCGGCGAGGGCCTCGACGGCCTTCACCGCGGCCTCTTCGCTCTCGGTGCGGCGCACGGCCGTGTAGAGCGCGGCCCAGCCGTCGACGAAGAAGGGCTGCAGCTGGATGGCGCTCTCGATGTGGTCGCGCTCGGTCTTCACGTCGTTGCGCTCCGCGGCGACGCGCGCGAGTTGAAGCGCGGGGAGCGGGTTCTCCTTGAGGAGGTTCTGCGCGCCCTTGAGCGTGGCCTCGGCCTTCTCGAGCTTGCCCTGCTGCGCCTGCGCGATGCCGAGCGCGAGCCAGTCTTCACCGTCGCCGCCGAGCGCCACGAGACGCGCGAGCACGCCCTCGGCCTTCGCCGCGCGACCGTACTTCATGAGCTCCTGGGCGAAGATGCGACCCGCCTGCGGATCGTTGTTCGACTCGGTCCAGTTCTTCTCGAGGCTCGCGAGGAGGTCGTCGAGGCCGATGGCGATCGGGCGACCCTGGTCGTCTTGCACCTGCACCGCGGGGCCGTTGAAGCCGAGGAGCTTCCAGACTTCTTCCATCTGCAGCGCCACGGGACCCTCGACGATGCGCTTCTCGACGGGCGCGCCGTTCGGACCGAGCGGAATGACCACGAGCGCGTTGCTCGGGAGGACGCCGTTCGGGAAGGCGTTGACGGGGGCGACGATGGCGGCGCCGCCTGCGAGGGTGACGTTCGGTGCGTTCTGGGGCTGCTGCGACATGGTGACTCGGCGGATAGCACGCCGTCCTGCCCTCGGCGACAGGCGCAATGCAGCGCGGCTTCACACGCCGACGGCGCGCAAAACGCGGAACGTCATGGCACGCTGGAGGACTCTTCACCGGCGGCGAGGCGCGCCGGCGCGAGCACACGGTCGAGCGCCGCGGAGAGCTCTTCGGCCTTCACGGGCTTCGCGACGTAGTCGTCCATGCCGACCTCGAGGCAGTGCTCGCGGTCGCCCTTCATGGCGTTGGCGGTCATCGCGACGATGGGCACGCGGGCCTTGCCGTCCTCACGTTTGCGGATCGCGATGGTCGCGTCGTAGCCGTCGAGCTCGGGCATGAAGCAGTCCATCAGAATGGCGGCGTAGTCGAAGCGCGCGCTCGCCTCGACGGCCTCGAGCCCCGTGCGCACGACGTCGACGCGGTACCCGAGTTTCTCGAGCATGCGCACGGCGACCTTCTGGTTCACCGTGTTGTCTTCGGCGAGCAGCAGCCGGAAGCGGCCGTTGGGGTTCGCGACCACCACCGAGGCCGGCGGCGCCGACTCGATGGCGACGAGGTTGCGGGGGGCGAGCGCGACCTCGACCTCATTCGCGAGCTGCCCGAGGCGCGCGGGCTTCGTGATGAAGCGCTCGAAGCCCAGGCGCCTTCCTTCCGCCGCGTGCGCACGCTCGACCATCGTGGTGACGACGACGACCGGCACACGGCGACCTTGGCCCGCGTCGATCTCGGGGGCGCGCTGCTCGCGATCGAGACCGAGCGAGCCCACCGGCGCGAGCGCGAGGTCGATCGGCTCGCGTTTGACGAGCGCTTCGAGCTCGGCGAAGGTCGATGCAAACTGCACGTTCATGCCGAGCGCTGAGCCAATCTCGAGGAGCGCCCGCTGCTGCAGCTCGTGGCGCTCGATGACGGCCACGCGACGCCCCCGCACCACCTCGGGGAACGCTGGAACGACGCGAACGACCGGCACGTCGACCGTGAACCAGAACGAGCTCCCCTCGCCGACGACGCTGTCGACGCCGATGGTGCCCCCCATGAGCTCGACGAGGCGGCGGCAAATCGCGAGCCCAAGGCCCGAGCCACCGTAGCGGCGCGTGATGGAGATTTCCGCCTGGGAGAAGTTTTGGAAGAGGCGCTGCAAGCCCTCCGGCGAGATGCCGATTCCCGTGTCGCGCACGTCGAAGCGGAGCCGCACGCGTCCGCCCTCGGAGCTCTCCACACTCGTGACCAAGGTCACGCTGCCTTCGCTCGTGAACTTGACCGCGTTGCCGAGCAAGTTGAGGAGCACTTGGCGCAGGCGCCCCGGGTCCGACTGCACGGCCGCGGGAATGTTCGCGGGGACGAGGTTCACGAGTTCGAGCCCCTTCGATTGGGCCTTCTCCGCAAGCAGGTCGACCACCTCTTCGAGGGTCTGCCGAAGGTCGAAATCGATGACCTCGAGCTCGAGCTTACCCGCCTCGATCTTCGAGAAGTCGAGGATGTCGTTGATGATCGTGAGGAGGCTGTCCGCGCTCGATCGCACGGTCTCGACGTAGTCGCGCTGCACGTCGCTGAGCTTCGTGTCGAGCAAGAGGCTCGTCATGCCCACGACGCCGTTCATGGGCGTGCGGATCTCGTGGCTCATGCTCGCGAGGAACTCGCTCTTTGCCTTGTTCGCCGACTCCGCCGCGTCGACGGAGCGACGCAGCTCTTCCTCCGCGCGCTTCACGAGCGTGATGTCGCGCACGATCGCGACGACCTCGTCGTGACCGCTCTCGACGACGCGCGCCTCGAAGTGCTGCGACGTGTCGCCGTCGGGGATCTGGTACTCGAAGGCCTGCGTACGACCGGTTCCGAGGGCCGTGTGCGTCGCGGCCAAGAACTGCGCGACGACCTCGAGAGGCCACGGGCTCTGGCGGATGTTCGTGCCCACCAGGTGGTACGCGTCTGCACGCTCGCCGTCGCCGGTGCGCGCGGCGTGGTGGTCGAGGAAGACCCCGTCGCGCTCGAGGCGAAACATGAGATCGGGGATCGCGTTGAGGAGCGCGCGGTTGCGGGCCTCGGACTTGCGTCGCGCGTCGCGCAGGCGCTTCTGTTCGGCGATCTCGGCTTGCAGCGTGGCGTTGGTGCGGGCGAGCTCCGCGGTGCGCTCGAGCACACCGACCTCGAGCGCGTCACGCGAGCGCTGGAGCGCCGCCTCGACGATCTTGCGCTCCGTGATTTCGAGCGCGGAGCCGTGCACGCCGAGGCACTCGCTCTCTTCGCCGAACATCGGCTCGACGGTGAGATCGAAGTTGCTCGCCACGCCACCGAGCGTGAGCTGCACTTCCTCGCGCCACCCGACGCCGCTCTCGAGCACGTTGCGCTTGATGAGCTCCATGCGCTCCGCCTCCTCCGGAGAGAAGAGCTCGGCGTCGCTGCGACCGAGCATCTCCTTCGGCTGGAAGCCGTCGTGCGGCGAATGCACCCAGACGTAGCGAAGGTCCCGGTCTTGCGTGAAGAAGACCATCGGGGAGTTCTTGAGGACCGAGCGGTAGCGGTCTTCCGCCTCGCGCACCGCCGCGCGGTTGCGACGCTCGTCCGAGAGGCAGTAGAGCTTCGAGCTCGCGACCTCGACGACGTGCCAGCGCACGGGGATGACGCCGCCTTGCATGGGGCGGAGCGTGCCCTCGATGGCCTCGCCCACGACGCCGCGCTCGAGCAGAATGCGCCGCAGCGGCATCCCTTCCGCCGCGCCGCCGCCCAGCAGCGCGCGCGCTCGGGCTCACGTTCGTGATGGTGCCTGCGGCGTCGACGACGAGCACCTTGCGGCCCGCGGCCTCGAGGAGCGCGACCGCAGCCTCCACGGGGCCGACCGCGAGCGCCGCGGCGTCACCCGAGGATGCAACCGACGCGAGGGCGCCCTGGAGCGCGCCCCACGCCCCTTCGAACCTCTCCGTCTTGCCGTCGGACTCTCCCATGGCTTCCATCGAGTGGTCCCTCCGGTGCAGCGAGCGCCGAGGTCCCAATCGTCAATTGTCTCGGATTCCGATGGCCGCGTCGAGAGGAACGGGAACGCCCTGAAAACGCCCGCCTTCCGCGCGCTGCACACGGGCGAGGGGCTGCCCCGGGTCGTGCGTGAGGAAGAGGGCTCCTCCGCGCGCCACCAGGTCGGCGAAAAGCTTCGCCTTCTCGTCGACGAGGCCCTCGGGGAAGCGGTCGTAGCCCATCGTGATCGGGACGTGAACCCACGGCACGCCGGGCACGAGGTCGGAGCCGAAGACAATCGGCCCCCCGGGCGTGTGGACCTCCGCGCACAGCAGCCCCGGCGTGTGACCGTCGCTCCAGTGGACCGCCGCGACGCCGGGCGGGAAGCTCGCCGCATCGTCGTCGACGAGGCGCAGGCGCCCTGACCGCTCGAGCAGCTCGTGCAGGACCGGAATGAACGACGCTCGGTCGCGCGGGTGCGGGTGCCTCGCGCGCTCCCAGTGGCGGCGCCCCACGTACACGTCTGCGTTCGGAAACACGAGCGCCGGGGGACCGTCTTCGAAGGCCGTGAGGAGACCGCCCGCGTGATCGAAGTGCAGGTGCGAGAGGACCACGGCGCCGATGCTCTCGGGGGCGATGCCGTGCGCCGCGAGGTTCTCGAGTAGGCGGTGGCTGTTTTCCGTAACACCAAACCGATCCCGCAACTTCGGCTCGAAGAACACGCCGATGCCAGCCTCGAAGAGCACGCGCGTGCCGTCGTCGAGCTCGACGAAGAGCGCGCGGCACGCCAGCTCGATGCGGTTCCTCGCGTCGGGCGGAGACCACCCCTCCCAGAGGGCGCGAGGCGCGTTGCCGTACATGGAGCCGCCGTCGAGGCGCTGGCGGTTGCCTTCGATCGCAAGGAAGCGCATGCGCGCGAGTCTAACGCGAACGCGGCCGCGACCGCGAGGCCTGCGGCGGCTTCTCACATGCGCACGTCGACGTAGTGACTCTCGCGAAGCTCCGCGAGCCATGCGCGGCGCTGCTTGTCGGCGAGGTCTTGCGCCGCGCGCTCGAACATGAGGTCGCGCACGTCCGCGAAGGTCGGGGCACGCGGGGCCGCCACGAGCTTCACGAACACGACGGCGTCGCCAATGACCACGGGCGCCGAGACCGCGCCCACCGCGAGCTTCTCGGTCGCCGCCGTGATGGCCGGGAGCAGCGCGGCCACGGGTTGCGGTCCACGGTCCCCACAGCTCGAGCGAGCGGCGTCGTCGGCGTACTCGCGCACGAGATCGCAAAACTCGGCCCCGCCTGCGACGCGCCCTTCCACCTCGTGGACGCGCGCCTCGTCGGCCGCACGCTCTTCGGCGCGGACGCGCATGGGCAAGAGCGCCACGTGCACGAGCGGGGTCGCGTTTTGGGGCTGCTTCGACCACTTCTCGAACGCGGCCACGGCCTCCGCCTCCGAAGCGCGCGGGCGACCACGCCCACGCAGCTGATAGAGACGCCCCTCGAGCAGCTGACGCCGAAGCTCTTCGCGGTAGTCGCCCTCTGCAAGCCCCTGCGAGGCGGCCTCGCGGATCAAGTCCGCGACGGCGAGACGCGCGTTCTGCGCCACGTTTGCGAGGGCGGCGTCGACCTCTTCGCGCGACACCGAGACCTTCGCCTTTTCGGCGGCGAGCTCTTCGAGGCGCTCGTCGACCATGCGCTGAAGGAGCTCTTTCTGGAGCTGCCCTTCGGCCTGCTGAAGCTGCTGCGGCGTCGCCCCCGCCGCCATCATGCGCGCGCGGAAGGGCCTCGCGCGGCGCTGCACCTCGCTGAGGAGGATGGGGCGCTCGCCCACGACAGCCACGATGCGCTCGACCACCGCCCCCGACGCGAGCGAGGCGAGGCAGAAGGCGGCGACGGCGAAACGAGCGCGAGGCGACATGGGAGCGGGTCTCTCTACCGCGAGATGCGGGGCCGACAAACCGAAAGCGCCGCACCAAGCGCGGTGCTCAAGCAAAAAACCGCGGAGCACGAGGCTCCACGGTTTCGTGATGTGCTCGGGGCGAGGACCCGGCGCGCGGCGAAGGTGCTGCGCGCCAGCGGCTCTCAGCGCTTCGAGTACTGGAAGCGCTTGCGGGCGCCCGGCTGACCGTACTTCTTGCGCTCCTTCTTGCGCGCGTCGCGCGTGAGGAAGCCCGCGCGCTTGATCGCGGGACGCTTCTCGGCGTCGACTTCGCAGAGGGCGCGCGAGATGCCGTGGCGAACCGCCTCGGCCTGTGCGCTCTTGCCACCACCGCGGCACGTCGCCACGACGTCGAACGCGCCGGTCGCTTCGATGAGCTCGAGCGCCTGCTTCGCGATCATGACCGAGGTGCTGCGGTCGAAGTACGCGTCGATCGCGTGGCCGTTGACCGTGAAGGTGCCCGTGCCGGGCTTGATCCAAACGCGGGCGACGGCGGTCTTGCGCTTGCCGGTGGCGTAGGTGCGGGAGTCGGTGGTTGCCATGATGCTGCTTCCGGTGATGCTACGGCCGTACGGCTCAGAGCGACAGGGTGAGGGCCTTCGGCTGCTGCGCCGCGTGCGGGTGGTCCGGCGTCGCGTAGACCTTGAGCTTGGTGATCATCTCGCGACCGAGCACGTTCTTCGGGAGCATACCCTTGACGGCCTTCTCGATCGGGAACTCGGGCTTGGTCTCGAGGAGCTCGCCGTACGCCACCGCACGGAAGCCGCCGGGGATACCCGAGTGGCGGTAGTAGAACTTGCCCTCGTGCTTGTTGCCCGTGAGCTTCACCTTGCCCGCGTTCACGACGATGACGAAGTCACCCGTGTCTTCGTGCGGCGTGAAGGTCGGCTTGTGCTTGCCACGCAGGACGCGGGCAACCTCGCTGGCGAGACGGCCGAGCGGGATGTCCGTCGCGTCGACGACAAACCACGAGCGCGAATCTTGGGCGCTCTTCTTCGTTGCTACGTAGGTACGCTGTGCCATGACCTTAAACTTCGCTGACCTTGCTGACCCTCACGGGCGCCTAAAAGATGGATTTCGGCGAAGGGACGGCGGGGTTACCGCCTCCATGACGAGGTGTCAAGGGATCGATCGACGATTCGAAACGCGCGCTAGCTCTTTCGCGGGATCCGTCTACTTTAGGGGTCATGTCTCGGTCCCCGATCTTTTCGCTCCTCGCCGCCTGCGGCCTCTCCGTGTTCGCGATCGCCGCGTGTAGCGGTGACAGCCCGCGCCCCGGCGCCCCGCCTGCCGACGTCGACGCGGGCGTCGAGCCCGACGCCGACACCCCCGACAGCGGCCCGGTCCGCGATGGCAGCACCGGCGGCACCGTGACCGCGCCCGGCGTCGTCACCTGCAACCGCACGTTGCCCGAGCCTCCCTCGGGCGGCACGTGCGCGACCGTGAGCACGGGCGGCGGCAAGACCGTCGTGCTCCGCGGCGACGTGCTGGGCCCCGCCGACGTGTACGAAAACGGCGAGGTCGTCTTCGACGAGAGCGGGCGCATCACCTGCATGGGGTGCGACTGCGCCACGGCTCCCGGCTACGACCAAGCGGTGGTGGTCGCGTGCGCCGGCTCGGCGATCTCGCCGGGCTTCGTGAACCCGCACGACCACATCACCTTCTCGAACAACCCGCCGAAGCCCCACGGGACCGAGCGCTACGAGCACCGCCACGACTGGCGCGTCGGCAAGCGCGGCCACACGAAGATCAGCACTACGGGCAGCGCTCCGGGCGATGCCGTAACGGGTCACGAGCTCCGCATGCTCATGTCGGGCGTCACGGCGATGGCCGGTGCGGGCTCGCGCTGGGGCCTCGTGCGCAACGTCGACCAGAGCGACTTGCGCACGCTCGAGGGGCTGCCGATCCTCGAGTCCGACAGCGACACGTTCCCGCTCGACGACTCCAGCGGAACCCTGCGCTCGAGCGGCTGCGCGTACGGGCAAGCGCGCACGACCGGCGCCGAGGTCAACGCGAAGCCTTCGTACGTGCCGCACATCTCCGAGGGCATCGACACCGAGACGCGGAACGAGTTTCTCTGCACGAGCGAGAACGACGCCGCGGCCTTCAAGCAGCAGCTGCTCACGTCGCACACGGCCGTGGTGCACGCCGTGGCGCTCCGACCGAGCGACGTCCAGCGCCTGCGCGACACCGGGGCTTCGGTCGTGTGGTCGCCGCGCTCGAACGTGGACCTGTACGGCAACACGGCGCCCGTCACCGTGATGAACCGCATGGGCGTGACGCTCTCGCTTGGCACGGATTGGGTCCCGAGCGGCTCGATGAACATGCTGCGCGAGCTCCAGTGCGCGGACTTCCTCAATACGTCGTATTACGATAAGCACTTCTCGGACTACGATCTCTGGCGCATGGCGACCTACGGCGGTGCCTATGCGACGAACGCCGAGACCGTCGTCGGCGCGCTCAAGCCGGGCTACGTCGCCGACATCGTGGTGTTCAAGGGGCGCGATGGCGCGCGCCGTCACCGCGCAGCGATCGCCGCCGGCGTCGAGGACGTGGCGCTCGTGGTGCGCGGCGGTCTCGCGACCTACGGCGACGCGAACGTGATGGACGCCCTCGGCAGCGCTTCGTGCGAGACCGCGGACGTGTGCGGCACGAGCAAAAAAGCGTGCGTCCAGCGCGACTCGGGCAAGGACTACACGACGATCAAGGCCGCCATCGAGGCGTTCTACCCCCTCTATTTCTGCCGCGGCACGGCCCCGACGAACGAGCCGAGCTGCACGCCTTTCCGCTCGACTTACGCGAACGGCATCACCGCGACGGACTCGGACGGCGACGGCGTCCCCAACGACACGGACCTCTGCCCGACCGTATTCGACCCGATCCGCCCGATGGACGGCACGAAGCAGGGTGACGAGGACAACGACGGCAAGGGCGACGCGTGCGACCCGTGCCCGCTCGATGCCACCGACGCGTGCACGGCGGTGAGCTCGATGGACCGCGACGGCGACGGCGTGCGGGACGAGCTCGACGTGTGCCCGAACGTGGCCGACCCCGGCCAGGAAGATCGCGACGCAGACGGACGCGGCGACGCGTGCGACCCGTGCACGACCGCAAACCGTGGCAGCGTGGCCTGCCTCACCACCATCGACGTGCTCGCCGACGCGCAGAACGCAGCACGGCCGCCGTTCGGTTCCATCGTCCGCGTCGAGAACGTCGAGGTCGTCTCGCTCCTCTCGAGCGCGGGCTACCAGCGGGGCTTCGTGGGCAAGGGCTCCGCGGGGCAGATTCAAATCCGCACCGGCTCGTCGAACCCGAACGTGAGCGTCGGCCAGCGTGTCGCCGCAGTCGAGGGCGTCTACGACGACCGCGCCTCCACCGCGAGCGACGCGCAGGCGCTCCGCATCCGCGTGAGCCGCATGGTCCCGTAACCATACGATAACCATACGATAACCATACGATAACCCATCACCGCGCGCGACGCGGGGCAGCGTAACGCAGAGCGGCGTGACGAGGCCCTCGCCGCGCGTTCTCCTTTCTGGCATAGAGGAAGGCGTGTCGAACCACTCCAAGCTCGCGATCCTCGCCTCCGGCGGCCCTGCCCCGGGCATCAACGCGGTCATCGGCTCCGCCACGATCCGCGCGGTCTTGTCCGGCGTCGAGGTCATCGGCATCCAAGACGGCTTTCGTTGGCTCATGGAGGGAGACACCTCCCACGTGATCCCGCTCACCGTCGGCGACACGACGCGCATTCATTTTCGCGGCGGCTCGCACATCGGGATCTCACGCTCGAACCCGACGCGCACGGAGGCCGGCATCGCGAACGTGCTCAAGGCGCTCCAGCAGCTCGGCATCGGCCAGCTCATCACGATCGGCGGAGACGGCACGGCCTACAGCGCATGGCGCATCGCCGAGGCCGCACGCGGAGCACTTCGCATCGTCCACGTGCCGAAGACCATCGACAACGATCTCGATCTCCCGCACGACATCCCGACCTTTGGCTTCCAGACGGCCCGCCACATCGGCGTCGAGCTCGTCGAGAACCTCAAGGTCGACGCGCGCACGACGTCGCGCTGGTACTTCGTCCTCGCGCAAGGTCGCAAGGCGGGGCACTTGGCGCTCGGCATCGGCAAGGCCTCGGGCGCGACGATCACGCTCATTCCCGAAGAGTTCCCGCGCGGCGCCACGCCGCTTCGCACGATCGTCGACACGCTCGCCGGCTCGATCTTGCGTCGCCTCGCGTACGGTCGCTCCGACGGCGTCGCGGTGCTCGCCGAGGGCCTCGTCGACTCCAACGCCCCGCACGATCTCGAGCAGCTCGGCGAGCTGCCGCGCGATCCCTACGGCAACATTCACATGGCGGACGTGGACCTCGCGGCGATCTTGCGCAAGGCCGTCGCCAAGCGCCTCGCGGAGTTCGGCGTCTCGGTCACGATCATGACGAAGTCGATCGGCTACGAGCTGCGCTGCGCCGACCCGATCCCCTTCGATCTCGAGTATTGCCGCGACCTTGGTTACTGCGCCGCGCGCTACATCATCGAGGGCGGCTCGCACGTGATGGTCTCGATGCAGGACGGCAACTTCGTCCCCATCCCCTTCAGCAAGGTCATCGACGAGCGAACGGGCTTCTCGCGCGTGCGCATGATCGACCTCGAGTCGGACCGCTACAAGATCGCGCGGACGTACATGATTCGCCTCCGCGAAGGGGACTTCGACGATCCGATCGGCCTCGCGCGGCTCGCCGAGACCATCGGTCGCACGCCCGATCAGTTCATCCGCGAGTTCGGCCACCTCGCCGCCCGCGAACCGGCGACGATGCGCCTCAGCGTAGCCCCGCCGAAGGGCACGCTCGCGACGCCCAAGATCTGAAGCGGGCGTCGGACGCGACGCGCGCTCCTGCTCGAACGAGATCCTTCATGCGCACCCGAAGCCGCCTCCTCGCCGCCCTCTTCGCCTCGTGGCTCGGAAGCGCGTGCAGCGCCACGAGCGAACCCGGCACGAGCGGCGCTCCCGCTTGGCCCGCCATGCGCTTCGAGAGCGCCACGCGCGCGACCGACGGCACCGCGGAGGATTGGCTGCGGCTCCCCTTCCCCAGCGACGAGCGACGCCACGCGGACGGGACCATCGCCCTCGACGACATGCCCATCGGCTCGTCGCTCATGCGGCCTTGGCGCGAGCTCGCCTCGACGCTGCCGAACTTCGGCCTGCAGAGCGCCACCTTCTTCGCCTTCACTGGAGCACTGCCGACGAGCACGCTCCCCGCGACGCCCGCAGACTCCCTCGCGAGCACCTCGACCCTGCAGCTCGTCGACCTCACGAACGGCACGCGCTACCCGGTGCGCTGGCGCTTTACGGACGATCCGGGCACGTCGATCTACCTCGCGGCGCACACGCTCGCGGTGGCGCCGGTCGAAGGCTTCGTCCTCGCCGAAGGGCACACGTTCGCCGTCCTCGTGCTCGGACCGAGCGGGTCCACGTCGCCGGCGCTCGCGGCAGCGCTCGCCGTGGAGGAGCCGCGAGATCCGAGCCAACGCGCGCGTTGGAGCGCGTTCGCACCGCTGCGCGCCCATGCGTCGCGCGAACGAATCGATGCGTCGCGCGTCGTCGCTGCGACCGTGTTCACGACCGCGAACGTCGGTGATGACCTGACGGGTCGCGCTCGCGCGGCCTCGCAGCTCGCAGACGGACGCGACGCCGTATGGAAGCCCGCGCGCGCCGGTGCACCCATCGTCGCGCAGGCGCGCTTCACGTACGAAGTCGGCAAGGAGGTCCTGTACCGCCTCGTCGGCGGCGAAATCACGCTCGCAAACCAGCAGCGCGGCGAGGTGCCGTACGAGAGCAGCGGCGGCGACTTCATCGACCTCGCGACCGAGAGCCCGAGGTCCGAGCACGCCAACATCACGCTCACGGTCCCTGCGGAAGCCCCCGCCGGCGCGACGTGCTTGCCCGTCGTGATCTACGCGCACGGCACGGGCGGCAACGCGCTGAGCGGCGTCGACGACGGCACGGCCCCTCGCCTTGCGGCCCGGGGCATGGCCACGCTCTCGTTCGATCAGCCGATGCACGGGCTCCGCGCGCAGGGGAAGCGCTTCGACGTCGACACGCTCACGTTCAACGTCGCCAACCCGCGCGCCTTCCGCACGACCATGCGCCAAGGAGCCCTCGACCTCGTCCAACTCGACGCGCTTCGCGCCTCGCTCCCGGCGCTGCCCCCCGACTTCGCGCCGCTCCCTCTTTGCGCGGGGAAGGCACGCGTCTTCGCGCACTCGCAAGGCGGGCTCAGCGCCGCCATGGCCCTCGGCGCGGGCTTCGGCCCCGAGCGAACGCTGATCTCAGGCGCGGGTGGCGCGCTCCACGTCACGATCGCCGAGCGCAAGGACCCGGTCGACTTCGCCGGTCTGCTGCGCGTGGCCG
>CAIOHM010000334.1 GCA_903858055.1 uncultured delta proteobacterium | reverse complement strand
TCGTCGTGCTCGTGGCCGGCGCTGCTGTCTACGCCAAGCAAGCGAAGGGCGGGGGGCCGATGGCCGGGCTCCTCGGCAAAGCGGCCTCGAGCGGCGGTCTGCGTATCGTGGACACGGCGCGCGTCGGGGCGCGTGCGCAGCTCGTCGTTGCCGAGTTCAACGGGCGGCGCTTCCTCATCGGCGTGAACGACACGTCGATTCGGCGCGTGGCGTACCTCGGCCGCAGCCCCGCGGCGATGGCCGTCGCCCCGCAGGCGCGCATGGCGAACGAGGAGGCCCCCATCGACGTGCCCGCGCCGGGCGGTGGCTTCACCGAGGCCATGCGCCGCGCCCTCGCATCGAGCGCTTCGCAGCCCGTCTCGCCCGTGGCCGCCCCGCCGGCGAGCTACCCGTCGCAGCCGCACCCGGTCGCGACGACCCCCTCGGTGCCGAGCGTGAACGCAGCCGATTTGCTCGCTTCCGAGACGCGTGACGTCGTGGAGTTCGGGGCCAGCGCACGCATGAACCGCGTGCTCGCCTCGCGCGAAGGGGCGACGAGCCCGCGTCCGTCGGACGTCTACACGCGCACGCCGGGCCCGGCAAACGTCGAGGAGCAGGTGGCCGGCCTCACGCGGCGGCGCATTCCGAGGAGGGGATGAACCCCCAGTCTACGGTCGCAGGTCTGCTCTCGGGAGGTCAGCTAGGCCCGTCGCTTCGGGTCCTCCTCCTCCTGACGCTGCTGTCGCTCTTGGCGCCGGCGGTGATCACGATGACGTCCTTCGTGAGGACCGTCGTCGTGCTCTCGTTTCTGCGTCAGGGGCTCGGCGTGCAGCAAACGCCGCCGGGTCAGGTGCTCGTGGGCCTGTCGCTCTTCGTCACGCTCTTCACCATGTCGCCGGTGCTCGAAGCCGTGCAGCGTGACGCCTACAACCCCTACGATCGCGGCGAGCTCACCGAGCTCCAGGCACTCGATCGCGCTGCGGTTCCCATCCGCGAGTTTTTGCTGAAGCAGACGCGCCAGAACGATCTCGAGCTCTTCTACACGGCCACGAAGACCCCGCTCCCGCGCACGCCCGACGACGTTCCCCTGAAAATCGCCGTGCCCGCGTTCATCATCTCCGAGCTCACGACCTCGTTCCAGATGGGCGTGCTCGTCCTGCTGCCGTTCCTCGTCGTCGACATCGCCGTCGCGACGATTCTCATGGCGATGGGCATGATGATGGTTCCTCCGGCGACCATCGCCTTGCCGCTGAAGCTCATGCTCTTCGTCCTCGCCGACGGCTGGAACCTCGTCGTCGGATCCATCATCGCGAGCTTCCGATGAACGTCGATCAGTCGCTCGAGCTGCTGCGCAACGTCTTCCTCATGGCGGCGACGATCGCCGGTCCACCGCTCGCGGCCGCGCTCATCATCGGCCTCATCGTGGGCGTCATCCAAACGGCGACGCAGGTGAACGAGGCGACGGTGCTCTTCGTCGTGAAGGTCATCGGCGTGGGGATCATCTTCGCCGCCTTCGGCCCCACCATGGTCCGCTCGCTCGTCGAGTACACGCGCGAGACCATCGGATCGATGACCAAGGTCGTGCGGTGAATCCGCTCTTGGGCGTCGAGCGCGAGGTCGTCTACCTGATGCTCGAGTCGCTCCGCATCGCGGGGCTCGTATTCTTCTCGCCGCTCCCGTGGACCTACGCGCCCACGCGGGTTCGCGCGGCGATCGTGGCGATTTTGACCATCGCGGTCCACGGGGTGCATCCGATCGAGCGCTTCGCGAACGCGTCGTACATCATGCTCACGGTGCCCACGGAGGTGATCGTCGGCGTCGCGATGGGCTTCGTGGTGCGCTGCATGGTCGGCACGATCGAGATCGCGAACGACCTCATCACGACGAGCATGGGGCTCAACGCCGCGCCGCTCTTCGACCCGAAGATGCAGGTCTCCGAGAGCGCCGTCGGTCAGCTCGTACGCAACGCGTTCATGCTCATCGCGTTGGGCGTGGGTTTGCATCGGGTGGTCCTCATGGGCCTCTTCGATTCCTACGCGGTGCTGCCGGCGGGGCGCGTGGCCGCCATCACCCAAGTAGGGCCCTTCTTCCGCGAGCTCACCACCGCGGTCATCGTCAGCGGCGTCCAGATGGCGCTCCCCGTGGTGGCGAGCATCATCGTGGCCCAGGTTGGCCTCGCGTTCATCGCGCGGGCGGCGCCGCCGCTCCAGATCTTCTCCGTGGGCTTCGCCGTCACGATCTCGCTCGGCGCCACCGTGCTCTTCGACGCCGTCTCCGACATGGCGTTCGACTGGGTTCGCGATCTCGGCCTACTCGGGTCCCACTTCGACAACCTCTTCACTCGGCTCCTCGAGAGGTGACGCGTGGCCGAAGACGAGGAAAGTAGAACAGAGGAAGCCACCCCCAAACGGCGGGAGCAGGCGCACGAAGAGGGTCAGTTCGCGAAGGTCGCGGACGCGGGCGGCATCGCGGCGCTCGCGAGCGTCTTCTTGCTCGTGCTCATCTTTGGCGCCGCAGGCTTCGAGCAACTCCGGCTCTTCGCGATCGGATGCTTCCGTGACACCTACGCGCTCACGCGTGGCGACGGCATGCAGATCGTCCTGCGATCGTCGGCGCTGCTGCTCATGCTCTGCGCCCCGATCATGTTCGCCGGGCTCGTCGCCTCGCTCGCGACAGGCATCGCCCAGTCCGGCTTCGAGCTGAACTTCGGTCGCCTCGAGTTCAAGCTCGAGCGCTTGAACCTCTTCAAGAACATCGGGAACGTGCTGAACCCCTTCGCGCGCCTTCCCGAGCTGACGACGCAGATCGGCCGTGTCGTCGTGATCGGCTGGCTTACCTACGGCGTCGCGCGCGACGCGTACCCGCGCATCGTGCGGGCCGCGCGCGCGGGCTTCGACCACGTCACCGAGGAGATCCTCGACGCGGTCACGCGCATTGCCTCGCGCGCGGTCGTGGCCTTCGTGGTGCTCGTCGTTGCGGACTATTACATCTCGCGCTTCCGCGTGAACAAGGCCCTCCGCATGACCAAGCAAGAGGTCAAGGAGGAGCACAAGTCCAACGAAGGCGATCCGCGCATGAAGGGGCAGATCAAGCAGCGTGGACGGGAGCGCATCCGCAAGGCGATCTCGAAGATGGTCAAGTCGGCGGACGTCATCGTGACGAACCCGACCCACATCGCGATCGCCATCCGCTACCGCCCGGCGGACGGGATCCCGATCGTCGTGGCGAAGGGCTACGACGAGATCGCGATGCACATCCGCAAAATTGCCCGCGAGCACGGCATCCCCATCCTCGAGAACAAGCCCCTCGCGCGCGGCCTCGCGGCCAAGGTCAAGGTCGGCAAGCCCATCACGCAGGAGTTCTTCTCGCCGGTCGCGGAAATCCTCGCCTACGTCTACCGCCTCAAGGGGCGCATGGCGGGCGCTTCCGGAAGTGCCCGCGCGGGGGTGTCAGGCCGTTGACGTCGTGCGCGCCGCCACGCGCATGCGAGAGCCAGGAGCCCAGAAAATCCTGAGCGCCAAAACGTTGGCCCCGCTGGCCTGATCTTCGCAACCTACGGGGCGTGAGCACCGCCGCCACCCCCTCGAAGCCGCTCCTCGCGACCCTCCTCCCGCTGTTCGTGCCGCTCGGCATCATCGGCGTGGTGCTGATGATGGTCATGCCGGTCCCGGCCTTCCTCCTGGACTTCCTCCTGGCGGTGAGCCTGACCATCTCGGTGAGCGTCTTCCTCATCGCGCTCTTCATCGAGAAACCGCTGGACTTCAGCGCATTTCCGACGGTCGTGCTCGTCGCGACCTTGCTCCGCCTCGCGCTCAACGTCACCAGCACTCGCCTCATCCTGCTCCACGGCAACGAGGGCTCTGGCAGCGCCGGTCACGTCATCGAGACCTTCGGCCGCTTCGTCGTTGGCGGCAACGTGGTCATCGGTCTCGTCGTGTTCATCATCCTCGTGGTCATCAACTTCATGGTCATCACGAAGGGCGCGGGGCGCATCGCCGAGGTCGCGGCGCGCTTCACCCTCGACGCGATGCCCGGCAAGCAAATGGCCATCGACGCCGAGCTCTCGGCGGGCATGATCACGCAGAACGTCGCGAGCAAGCGCCGCAAGGAGGTCGAGCGCGAGGCCGACTTCTTCGGCGCGATGGACGGCGCCTCCAAGTTCGTCGCCGGCGACGCGGTCGCGGGCATCATCATCACGGTCGTGAACCTCATCGGCGGCCTCATCCGCGGCGTCGTGGCGGGGATGGACGTCAGCCAAGCGGCCGAAACCTTTAGCATTCTGTCGGTCGGCGACGCGCTGGTGAGCCAGGTGCCCGCGCTCCTCACCTCGACGGCGGCGGGTATGTTCGTGACCCGCACGGCGACCGGTCAGGAGATCGGCTCGGCGCTGCGCGAGCAGATGTTCGGGACCCCGAAGGCCGTGGGCCTCACCGCGGTGGTCGTGGCGTGCTTCATGTTGATCCCCGGCATGCCGGTGACGCCCTTCCTCATCATCTCGGGCGGCCTCGGCTACTACGCCTACACCCACTGGAACGACGAGCGTCACACGGCGGAAGACACGGGTTCCGGTGCGGGCGCAGGCGCTTCCGGTGCGGGTGCGGGCTCGGCCCCGACGACGACCTCGGGCTCGGCGACCGCAGAAGACATCGAGAAGGAGCTCCCGCTCGACGTGCTCGCGCTCGAGGTCGGCTACGAGCTCATCCCCGCGGTCGACGCGGGCATGGGCGGCACGCTCCTCGATCGCATCGCGAACCTTCGCAAGCAATTCGCCTTGGATTTCGGGGTGATTCTCCCGCCGGTGCGCATCCGCGACAACCTCATGCTGTCGTCGAACGCGTACCGCTTCATGCTCCTCGGCACCGAGGTGAACCGCGTCGAGCTGAAGCCCGGCTTCCTCCTCGCGATGACCAACCCGTCGAACCCGCCCGACATGGACATCGACGGCGAGGAGACCCGCGACCCGGTCTTCGCGGCGCCGGCGCGCTGGATCAAGCCGAGCGATCGCGACCTCGCGGAGGCCCTTGGCTACACCGTGGTCGATCACGCCACCGTCATCGCCACGCACCTCGGCGAGACCGCCAAGCAGTTGGCGGATCAGCTCCTCGGCCGCGCCGAGCTCCAGCACCTCCTCGAGGTCTTCTCGCGCACGAACCCGAAGATCGTCGACGACATCGTGCCCGCGATGCTGCCCATCGGCGACGTGCAGAAGATCCTCCGCAACCTCCTCCGCGAGGGCGTCTCGATCCGCGACCTGCGCTCGATTCTCGAGGCGATTGCCGAGGTTTCCGGTGCCACCAAGGACACCGAGCAGCTCACGGAGCTCGTGCGCTCGCGCCTCGGTCGCCAGATCACTGCGGCCGCCAAGAGCGAGGACGGCGCCATCCACGCCATCGTCCTGTCGGCCTCGGTCGAGGACACGTTCCGTCGTTCGCTCCGTGACATCGCGGCTGGCACGGGAGGTGCTTTGGATCCCGATGAGGTCCGACGCATCGGGGCCTCCTTCGAAGCGTGCGTGCAACGCGTCCGCGACCAAGGCCGAACCCCGGTGCTCGTGACCAGCCCTGAACTTCGCCGATACGTCCGAGCTTTCGCAGAGCGTCGCGCCCCGCACACCACGGTCATCTCGTACCGCGAAATCGAAGGCCAGACGCAAATCCGCCCGATTGAAACCGTTACGAACCAGGCTTCCTGAGCACTGGAATCCCGGAGAACCCGATGAACTACGAATCCTTTCGCGGAAAAGACATGGCCGAGGCGCTCTCGCAAGTGCGCGCGGCGTTTGGTCCGAACGCGATCATCGGCATGACCCGGGTCATCACGAACGGGCGCGCGGGCGGCCTCGGCCACAAGTTCGTCGAGGTTCAGGCGGCGCCCCCGAGCGACGACGGCTACGGCGAGGAAGTCCGTCCCGCGTTCGCGTCCGTCGCGGCGCTCCGTGACGAGCAGGTGGGTGTCAAAACGTCGACGCTCTTCGCCGCCAAAGACATGGCGAAGCCGAAGACGAGCGCCGCGGACATCCTGAAGGCCATGGAGGGCATGAAGGCCCCCCGCTTCGCGAAGGACGATCGCCAGCCGCTCTCGGCGCTCGACCAGGAGATTCGCCAGCTCCGCACGATGATCGAGAACCTCTCGGCGTCGCAGAAGCCCCGCGACCGCGTGAACCAGATGCTCGCATCGCTCGGTGTCGAGGGCGAGGCGGCCCGTCGCATCGGTGACGCCATCGACGGCCCGATCCCCGCGAACCCCAAGTCCGCGCGCACGCTCCTCAAGGAAGTCATCGGCGAGCACCTCCCGGTCCACTCGGGCCTCCTCGAGAAGCCGGGCAAGCGCATCATCGCCTGCGTGGGTCCGACCGGCGCGGGCAAGACGACCACCCTCGCGAAGCTCGCGGCGCGCGCTTCCTTCGACCTCGGCCGCTCCTCGGCGGTCGTCACGCTCGACAGCTTCCGCGTCGGCGCCGTCGAGCAGATGCGCCGCTTCTCGGAAATCATGGGCCTGCCCTTCGACGTGGCCCACGACGTGGCGGGCTTCCGCGCCGCGCTGAAGCGCCAAGACGCCGACATCATCTTCGTCGACACGCCGAGCCGCTCCACGGCCGACCGCCGCTCGCTCGAGCGCCTCGCCGAGTGCCTCAAGGCCGCTCATGGCCGGGAAGTTGATCTCCTCCTGGTGGTTCCTGCGACGATGCGTGCGCGCGATGCAGAACGCCTCCTTGCAAGCTTCGACGGCCTCGATCTCACGGGCACGGTCATCACCAAGCTCGACGAGACCGATCAGATTGGCGGCGCCCTCCACCCGGTGCTCACGGGCCGCCTCCCGCTCTCCTACCTCTCGAACGGACCGCGTGTTCCCGAAGATCTCGAAGACGCGACCCCCGAAGGTGCAATCGCCGCTCTCTTCGCCACCGGAGCCTCGTTATGCTGAACGCGTTACCGAAACGAACGATGAGTAACGACACGCCCTCGAACGGCGACAGGCCGAGCAACGCGGAGAGCACCGGCGGTGGGAGCCAGAACCCCACCTACCAGCGCTACCTGCCGCTCGTGCGTCGCATCACGATGCGGCTCGTGCGCAAGCTCCCGCCCGAAGTGACCCTCGACGATCTTCTCGGCGCGGGTTGGGTCGGTCTCGTGGAGGCCCTGCGCCGCCGCACCGAGGTGATGGACGAAGAGCAGTTCGAGGCGTACGCGTCGCACCGTATTCGCGGCGCGATCCTCGACTACCTGCGCAGCCTCGACCCGATGTCGCGCAAGCTGCGCGGCGCCTCGCGTCAAATCTCCTCGGCGATCAAGACGCTTTCGGCGCGCCTCGGGCGCCCGCCGGAGGAAGAAGAGATCGCGGGCGAGCTCGGCCTCGAACTCGAGACCTACCGCCAGCTCCTCGGCGACGTGGCCCAAGCGGACATGGCCCGCATCGAGCTCACGGACCTCGTCGCGCCCTCGACGCTGCCCGACGCTGGACCCGATCACATCGTCACGCGCGGACAGCTCATCGAGCGCATCGCCGACGCAATCGAGAGCCTCCCCGATCGTTTGAAGCTCGTCATCGGCCTCTATTACCAAGAGGAGCTGAACCTGAAGGAGATCGGCCTCGTGCTCGAGGTGACCGAGTCGCGCGTGTGCCAGCTCCACAGCGAAGCGATCCACCGCATCCGCGCCATCGTCGAAGACGAGAGCGGGCCGCCCTCGAGCCGCAACCGCCTCCGCCTGCGGAGCGTGCCATGAGCAGCGGCATTTGGTCCGCCGCCAGCGGGGCCATCGCCAACCTCACGGCGATGGACGTCGCCGCCACGAACGCCGCGAACGTCGACACGCGCGGCTACCGTGCCGAGCACACGATCTTCCGTGAAATGCTCGGCAAAGAGAACCCGAACCTCCCGGGCAACGTGCAGGGGCGCGACCTCCGCTACACCTACATCGACGAGACGGGCACGGACTCGCGCAGCGGCGCCACGATCGTCACCGGTCGTCCGCTCGACGGCGCGATCCGCGGCGACGGGCTCTTCTCCGTGCGCACCGAGCGCGGCGAGCGCTACACGCGCAGCGGAGCCATCAACGTCGCGGCGGACGGCACGCTCGTCGACACGAACGGCAACCCCTACAACTCGGCGGGTGGCGGCCCGATCATCGTCCCGCCGAACGCGCGCAAGGCGGAGATCACGCCCGACGGATCGATCCTCGTGAACGGCCTCCAGGCGGGCAAGCTCAAGCTCGTCAAGCCCGACGAGAACGC
>CAIOHM010000333.1 GCA_903858055.1 uncultured delta proteobacterium | reverse complement strand
TGTCGATGCGCAGGTCGATCGCGTACGCGGGGCGCCCTTTGCCGATCTTGGAGACGATTTTGACGGGCTTGCCCGTGGTGAGCTGCGCGTAGAGGCCCGCGGCGCTGATGCCGATGCCCTGCTGACCGCGCGACTGCTTCAGGCGGTGAAACTTCGAGCCGTAGAGGAGCTTCGCGAAGATCTTCGGGATCTGCGCCTTCACGATTCCCGGGCCCCCGTCTTCGATGGCCACGCGGAAGCGCCCGTCAGCGACCTCGTCGATGGTGACGATGATCTCGGGCAGAATCCCCGCCTCTTCGGAGGCGTCGAGCGCGTTGTCGACGGCCTCCTTGACCGTGGTGAGCAGCGCCTTCGCCGGGTTGTCGAAACCGAGCAGGTGGCGGTTCTTCGTGAAGAACTCGCTCACGGAAATCTCGCGCTGACGGCTCGCCATCGTCTCGGCGCTGGCGCGCCGCGTGGGGGTCGCGGTGGTGCTTTCGGAAGCCATGGGTCGGCGGAGGTACGGCCTTTTGCCGTGGCTTGTCAACGCGTGGGCCTCGCCCCGCCCGTTTCGTGCGCGCGATTCGTCGACGGCGCACGCGCAAACCGTTATGGGGTGCTCGTGCTCAAGACTCCGGGCCGGGTCGTCGGCCTCCTCGCGCTCCTGAACCTCGTCAACTACGTGGACCGCTACGTCCTCGCAGCGATCTTGCCGCGGGTCAAAGACGAACTCGGCCTCACGGACGCGCAGAGCGGCTGGCTCCAAACGGCCTTCTTGGTCGGGTACCTCGTGGCGAGCCCCGCCTTTGCCGTGCTCGCGCGAACGGTGTCGCGTCGCGCGCTCTTGGCCACGGGCATCTTCGTGTTTGGCGCGGCGACGGTGGCTTCGGGCTACGCGCAGAGCTTCGCGGCCATGCTGCTCGCGCGCGCGGTCGTCGGCGTGGGCGAGGCAAGCTACGCGGCGCTCGCACCGACGTTCATCGAGGAAAATGTCGCACCGCAGAGCCGCGGTCGCGCGCTCGCCGCCTTCTACGTGATGGCCCCGGTCGGCGCGGCCTTGGGCTTCGTCTTGGGCGCGCAGATCGAGAAGCACCTCGGCTGGCGTTCGAGCTTCTTCATGACCGGCATCCCCGCCGTGGCCCTCGCGCTCACCTCGCTCACGCTGCCGGAGCCCGAGCGCCCCGCCGCCGATACGAGCTCCGCCCTCGACGACATGCGCGCGCTCTTGGCGCTCCCGGTCTACCGCTTGAACGCGCTCGCCTACACGGCCTTCACCTTCGCGATCGGCGGCTTCTCCTACTGGGCGCCCACCTTCGTCTCGCGCGAGCTCGGCGTCTCGATGGCCAAGGCCGCGGGGAGCTTCGGTGCCGCGGCGGGCCTCGGCGGTCTCCTCGGCAGCGTCATCGGCGGCGTCGCGTACGATCGCCAGCGCCGCTCCGCGCAAGCGGGCGAGCAGGATCTCGCCGTGGGCCTCTCGCTCTGCGCCTACACGACGCTCGCCGCGCTGCCACTCGTGACCGCCGCGTTCCTCTACTCCTCGGCGACGACCTTCTTCCTCGTGGTGACGCCGGCGCTCGTGCTGCTCTTCACGTCGAACGCGCCCGTGAACGCGGTGATCATGCGCTCGGCGCCCCCGCACCTGCGCCCGCAAGCGATGGGCGTGACGATCGCCGTCATCCACCTCTTCGGCGATCTTTGGTCGCCGCCGCTCGTCGGCTTCGTCTCCGATCGCACCGGGAGCCTCCGCACCGGCTGCCTCGCGTTCCCCGTTTCGCTGCTCATCGCCGGGCTCCTTTGGCTGCGCGCGCTCGCCGAGAGCCGTCGCCTGAACGCCGAATCAGCGGCGTTGAAGTGAGGCGCTGCGTGGGGTAACGCCCAGCCCCGTTCGGCGCGTCGAGCAGCCGTGCGACCTCCTGTATGGCCAAGCTCCGCCTCCCCTCGCTGACCCTGCGCGCCGCGCGACACGGGCTCCTGGCCTTTGGTCTCGCGCTCCTCGCGCAAGGGCGCGCCCGCGCCGAGGAAGAGGCCAGCCCAGGCGTCGTGCTCCCGCTCACCGAGCTCGAGCGCGTCGAAGGCCACAGCGTGCGGCGCATCGACGTCGTCGGGTCGCGCCGCATCACCAAAGACGACGTGCTCGCCTACCTGCGCACGCGCGTCGGTGAGGTCATCAAGACCGGCCAACTCGGCACCGACGTCCGCGCCCTCTGGGATTCCGGCTTCTTCGACGACGTGCGCATCGAGGCCTCGCTGCGCGACGAAGGCGTTGACCTCCGCTTCGTCGTGCACGAGCGCCCCACGATCAAGAGCATCGCGTTCAAGGGCAACGACGAGATCGAGAACGACAAGCTCAAGGAGATGCTCGAGCTCAAAGAGGGCTCGGTCATGAGCGTCCCCGCGGCGCAGCGGTGCCTCAAGAAGATCCGCGACGCTTACGCCGAGAAAGGGTATTACCTCGCTCAGTCGTCGTATAGCTCCGAGGCCCTCGCGGACGACGAGCTCGCGCTGACGTTCCAGGTCGTCGAGAACGCCCAGGTCACCGTTCGCCGCATCCACTTCATTGGAAACGCGGCGATTCCCTCGTCGGAGCTCCGCGGCTCCATGCTCACGGCGCAGAAGTCCCTCTTCGGCTTCGGCTCGGGCGCGGCCTTCCGCCAAGACATGTTCGAGCACGACGCGATGATGATCACCGCGCTCTACTACGACCGTGGCTACCTCGGCGTGCAGGTCGCGACGCCGCGCGCCGAGCTCAGCCCGGACCGCGAGGGCGTGGAGCTCACCGTCGCCATCGACGAAGGCGCACGCTACCGGGTGCGTCAGCTCAAGCTCTACGAGGTCGACGAGACCGGCCGTGAAGTGGAGCCGCTCGGCGGGCGAAAGGCGCTTCGCTCGCTCGTGCGCACGACCTCCGGCGACTACTTCAACCGCGCGGATCTCCTCAAGGACCTCCAGCTCATTCGCAGCAAGTACCGTGACGCCGGCTTCGCGAACGTCGAGGCCGAGCCGCAAACCTCCGTCGACGCGTCGACGAACGAGGTCGACGTCTTCTTGCCGATCCGTCGCCACGAAGCCGTGCGCATCGGGCGCATCGAAGTGCGCGGCAACGGCAAGACGCGCGACAAGGTCATCCGCCGCGAGCTCGAAATCGAGGAGGGGCAGCTCTTCTCCGAGTCCGCGATGGACACCTCGAAGCGCCGCGTGCAAGCGCTCGGCTACTTCGACCGCGTCGACTTCAGCACCGAGAGCGCCCGCGACAAGTCCGTCGTCGACATCGTCATCGACGTGGGCGAGCGCTCGACCGGCACGTTCCAAGTCGGCGCCGGCTTCAGCTCGCTCGAGAGCTTCATCGCGACCGCGCAGATCCAGCAGGCGAACCTCCTCGGCAATGGCCAATCGCTCTCGGTGCAGGCGCAGGTCTCGAGCCTCAGGCAGCTCGTCAACATTCGCCTCTTCGAGCCCTACTTCCTCGACACGACCTGGTCGCTCTCCACCGAGCTCTACGACCAGATCTTCGTCTTCCCGAACTTCACGCGCCGCTCGACCGGCGGCTCGCTCACGCTCGGTCAAGCCATCGTGCAGCCGTGGCTCCGCGTGGGCGTCACGGGCACGCTCCAATGGGACGCGATCAGCCAGCCCACGAGCTCGGGCTTCTTCGGCAGCCCCTACGGCGTCTTCGGCGGCTCGCTCCCGATCGCGAACCTCTTCAACGCCGGACGCACGGTCTCGATCCGCCCCGCGATCACCTACGACACACGCGACAACCGCCTCTTCCCGACGAACGGCGCCTACGCGCAGCTCTCGAGCGAGCTCGCCTCCGACATGCTCGGCAGCGAATTGCTCTTCATGCGCCACCGCTGGACCGGGCGACTTTACTACAACCTCGGCGGCGCCACGGGGCAGCCGGGCAGCGGCTTCGTGCTCAAGGCGAACACCGAGGCTGGCCTCATCACGAGCCCCACGGACTCGGGCGTCCCGATCTTCAACCGCTTCTACCTCGGCGGCATCCTCGACGTGCGCGGCTACCGCCTCCGCACCGTCGGCCCGCGCCTCCCGCTCTCGACCTCGCTCGACCCGAACGCGGCCGTGTACCCCACGGGCACGAACATCGGCGGGAACTTGCAGGCCTATTCGAACTTCGAGTTCGAGTTCCCGATCCTCGACAAGGTCGGCATCCGCGGCGTCACGTTCTTCGACATCGGCAACGCCTGGAACACCGAGCAGCAGTACTGCAAGACCACGCCGGCGCCGCAGTTCCCCAAAGAGATCAACCCGTGCTTCGACGGCGCGAGCCTCCTCGCCCCGCGCATGTCGACGGGCTTCGGCGTCCGCTGGTTCTCGCCCCTCGGCCCGCTCCGCTTCGAGTGGGGCTACCCGCTCACGCGCATGCCGTGGGAGGAGAGCTACGTGTTCGAATTCACCATCGGCAACTTCTTCTGATTGGGGATTGCGCGGGCGGCGAGGTGCCCGCCTGCGTCGGTTGGCCTCCTCGACGTACGCCGAGTACGCCTGCGTCGGCCTGCCCTAGCCGCCGGCCACCCTCCGCCCGCGCCGGTCTCGTTGGGTGGATTGCGCGGGCGGCGAGGTGCCCGCCTGCGTCGGTTGGCCTCCTCGACGTACGCCGAGCCTGCCGACCGCGAGGGGCCTGAAACCGTGTGATTCGCGGGGTCGATTTCAGGTCGTTTTCCGCGCACGTCGCGCTGTTTTTTCCTAGGTTCCCGCCTCGTGCGCAGGTCGACCTGCTCGGGTGTTTCGAGCCGTCTTACCGCACACATACGCCGTCACGATCCGGTATCGTTATTGGCGAGTTGAGAAGCGCGAAGATCCATGGCCAACGAAACCTCGAACGTCCCGCTCCAGAAGGTCCCGGTCTCGATTCAGGAAGAGCTGAAGACGAGCTACCTCGATTACGCGATGAGCGTGATCATCGGCCGCGCGATCCCCGACGTGCGCGACGGCCTCAAGCCCGTTCACCGGCGCATCCTCTACTCGATGTACGAGCAGAAGCTCGGCCCGACCGTCGCGCACCGCAAGAGCGCCAAGGTCGTCGGCGACGTGCTCGGCAAGTACCACCCGCACGGTGACGCGAGCGTCTACGACGCCATGGTGCGCCTCGCGCAGCACTTCTCCATGCGCTACCCGCTCGTGGACGGCCAGGGAAACTTCGGCTCGATCGACGGCGATGCCGCCGCCGCTTACCGCTACACCGAGGCGCGCCTCTCGCGCGTGGCGCTCGAGCTCCTGCAAGACATCGAAAAGGACTCCGTCGACTTCGTCGAGAACTTCGACGGCTCCGAGGAAGAGCCCAGCGTGCTCCCGTCGCGCATCCCGAACCTGCTGATCAACGGCTCGGGCGGCATCGCGGTCGGCATGGCGACGAACGTGCCCCCGCACAACCTCGGCGAGGTCGTGGGCGCGGCGATCCACCTCGTGCGCAACCCGCACAGCACGGTCGACGACCTCATGAACTTCGTGCCCGGCCCGGACTTCCCCACGGCCGGTCTCATCTACGGGCGCTCCGGCATCTTGAATGCATACCGCACGGGTCGCGGCTCCATCGTCATGCGCGCGCGCATCGACGTCGAGAAGATCCAAGGCCGCGGCGATCGCGAGCAGCTCGTCGTGCGCGAGTTCCCGTACCAGGTCAACAAGGCGCGCGTCGCCGAGCGCATCGGCGAGTGCGTGAAGGAGAAGCGCATCGAGGGCATCAGCGAGATCCGCGACGAGTCGGACCGCGACGGCATCCGCTTCGTGCTCGAGCTGAAGAAAGACGTCATCCCGCAGGTCGTCATCAACCAGCTCTACCGCCTCACGGACCTGCAGAAGAGCTTCGGCGTCATCAACCTCGCGATCGTCGCCGGTCGTCCGGCCGTGCTGGATCTGAAGCAGACGCTCCAGTGCTTCGTCGATCACCGCCGCGACGTCGTCACGCGTCGCACCCGCTTCGAGCTCCGTGAGGCCGAGGCCCAGCGCGAGCTCGTCGAAGGCTTGGGCATGGCGACGACCGAGATCGATCTCGTCGTCCGCACGATCCGCCAGAGCCCCGACACCGAGACCGCGCGCGAGCGCTTGATGGCGCTGCCGCTGAAGGGCCTCGAGGCGTTCGTGCGCCGCGCCGGCCGCCCCGAGAGCGAAATCGAGGAGGCGCAGGCCAAGGGCGACTACTTCCTCAGCGAGCGCCAGGCGAAGGCGATCCTCGAGATGCGCCTCTCGAAGCTCACGGGCCTCGAACAAGAGAAGCTCGCGACCGAGTACGGCGAGCTCTGCGATCGCATCGCGTACCTCAAGGGCATCCTCGCCTCCGAGTCGAAGCTCCTCGACGTCATCGTCGGCGAGCTCGAAGAGGTGAAGAGCAAGTACTCCGATCCGCGCCGCACCGAGATCGTCGCGCAGGGCGCCGAGATCGACGACGAGGACCTCATTCAAGAAGAAGAGATGGTCGTCACCATCTCGCACGCGGGCTACCTGAAGCGCACCCCATCGGCGACCTACGTGGCGCAGAAGCGCGGCGGTCGCGGCAAGATCGGCATGGAGGCCCGCGAGGAAGACTGGGTCACGCAGCTCTTCGTCGCGAGCACGCACGCGTACGTCTTCTTCTTCTCGAACGCCGGCAAGGTGTACGTGAAGAAGGTCTACGAAATCCCGCTCGCGCCGCGCACCTCGAAGGGCCGCGCGATCGTGAACTTCGTCGGCATGGAGGCCGGCGAGAAGATCGCTGCCATCGTCGCCGTGCCCGCGATCGAGAAGGGGAAGTTCCTCGTCACGCTTACGCGCAAGGGCCAGATCAAGAAGACGGAGCTCGACGAGTACGAGAACTTCCGCGAGAAGGGCATCATCGGCGTCAAGATCGAGGGCGACGACACGCTCCTCTCGGCGGCGCTGACCACGGGCGCGAACGAGTTCCTCATCGCCACGAAGCAGGGCATGAGCATCCGCTTCGCCGAAGATCAGGTCCGGGCCACCGGCCGCGCGACCATGGGCGTGAAGGCGATCGAGCTCGAGGAAACGGACGAAGTCGTGGGCTTCACCGTCACGGACGGCGCGCGCAACCACGTGCTCACCGTGTGCGAACGCGGCTACGGCAAGCGCACGCTCCTCGAGGAGTTCCGCCAGCAGAACCGCGGCGGCAAGGGCATCATCCTCATCGACGCCTCCGATCGCAACGGCCCCGTCGTCGACGTGAAGCTCACGGGCCCCGGCGACGAGGTCATGCTCGTCACCGACCGCGGCCAGACCATCCGCACGCGCGTCGACGAGATCCGCGAGACCGGCCGCAACGCCCAGGGCGTGCGCCTCATGGCCCTCGAGGACTCCGAGCGCATCGTGGGCTTCGAGCGCCTCGCCGAAAAGGACGAAGAGCCGACGGCCGAAGGTGTTGAAGGCGCCGAGGTCTCCGCGGAGGCCGACGCCGCCTCGGAGACGCCGGATCCCTCCACGCTGAACTGACGCGAGCACGAGCCTCCATGGCCTCGACCGCGAAGAAGACGACCGCCTCGACCGCGAAGCGCACCGCCCGCAAGGGTGCGTCCTCGGCCGAGGCCGTTCGTTTGCTCGATGCGCTGAAGGCGATTCACCCGGACGCGCACTGCGAGCTCGTGCACGCCAACGCCTTCGAGCTCCTGTGCGCGACGGTCCTCTCCGCGCAGACCACCGACGTCGCCGTCAACAAGGCCACGCCGAAACTCTTCGCGGCGTTCCCCTCGGCGGAAGCGCTCGCCAAGGCCGACCCGGCGCGCGACGTCGAACCGCTCATCTCGACGATCGGCATGTTCCGGCAGAAGGCGAAGAACATCGTCGGCCTCGCGAAGCAGCTCGTGGAGCATCACGGCGGGGAGGTCCCGCGCACGCTCGAAGCGCTGGTGGCGCTGCCGGGCGTCGGCCGCAAGACCGCGAACGTCGTGCTCGGCGTCGCGTTCGGCTGCCCCGAGGGCGTCGTGGTCGACACGCACGTGCAGCGCATCAGCCAGCGTCTCGGGCTCACGCGCGAGGTCGAGCCCGAAAAGATCGAACGTGCACTCTGCACCCTTCTCCCGCGCGACCGCTGGGACGAGACGAGCCACATCCTCATCTTCCACGGGCGCCGCATCTGCAGCGCCATCAAGCCGAACTGCGAGGGCTGCGGCGTGAAGGAGCTCTGCCCGAGCGCGTTTCACGCGGAAGAAGTCGGGCGAAAGCCGCCGAAGGCGAGGGCCAATGCTGCTGCGCCCAAGAAGGTCGCGGCGCGACGGGGCGCGAAGCTCGGCGCGAAAGCGACCAAGACGAAAGCGGCCGCGCCTCCGAAGAAGCGGGCCGCTCGTCCCTGAGCGTCTGCGCGCGCCTTACGCGCGCGTTACTGGGTCACCGCGTCCGTGATCTGGTCGTTCACGCGGAGGATGTGCTCGCGGGTGGTCACCGCGTCCGTGATTTGGTCGTTCACGCGGAGCACATGCTCACGGGTCGTCACCGCGTCCGTGATTTGGTCGTTCCGCCCGACCAAACGCTCGCGCACGCCCATCACCTCGTCCGCAACGGAGGCCGCCGCGGCGACATGTTCGCGGGTCGCGAGCGGCTGCCCCTGCTCGTCGTACTCCGCCTCGGGAGCGCCCCCACAACCGACGGCCGCAAGCGCGAGGACGAGAGGAAGAACCACGAACGCGAGCTTGGAACGAACCATGAGGCAATCTCCTGAAGGTCGCCGAGGGATGTCTCGGAGAGCTCGAACATGCGTCGTCCGCGCGGACCATCAACGCCGCGGGCGTCACCCGATCGGGTGACACGCTTCGCTTTCCCGCTCGGGTCAGCCGCCGCGACGCCGCACGAGCGCGCGCTGCGCCGTCTCGCGCACGAGCCCATGACGATGATCGCCCGCGACTTCCGCCAAGAGCGACTCCGCCTCCGCGTGGTCCGCGGTCGCCGCGAGCGCCCAAACGGCGTTGCGCAAGAGCCCCTCCACGCCGGGCCGTCGGAGCGGTGTCCCGTCAACGAGCGCGCGCAGCTCGTCGTCGTCCGCGCGGAAGAGATCGCGCAGCGTCAGGCCGCGCCACGTCGGGAGCGGCACGAGGCTCGGCTCCCGCAGCGGCTCGCGCGTGCCTTTGGCCGCGTTGAACGGACACACGGTTTGGCAGTCGTCGCAGCCGAAGAGGTGCGCGCCTACGGAGGGCTCGAGCGCCTCGGGGAGCGGGCCTGCGTGCTCGATCGTCAAGTAGGCGATGCATCGGCGTGGGTCGAGCACCCACGGGGCATCGAAGGCTTGCGTCGGGCAGGCGTCGAGGCAGCGCGTGCAGCTGCCGCAGCGCTCTTCGAGGGGCTGCCCCGGTGCGATCACGAGGGTCGTCACGACCTCGCCGAGCATCACGAGAGACCCAAGACCGGGCACGATGCAGAGGCCGTTCTTGCCGATGAAGCCGAGCCCCGAGCGTGCGGCCCAGGCGCGCTCGAGCATCGGCGCGGCGTCGACGTAACCACGCGCGACGACGTCCTCGCCTTCGTCGCCGAGGGTGGCCACGAAGCGCGCCAGCTTCTTCAGCTTTCGCTTGAGGGCGTTGTGGTAGTCGCGCCCCCGCGCGTAGCGAGCCACGAGCGCCTCGAGCCCCTCGCCTGCTTCGCTCGTCGTGCGTGTCGCGGTGCACATCACCGTGCGAGCGCCAGGAACGAAGCGACGGTGATCGACGCTGCGCCGCGCTTCCGGGTCGTCGGCGAGGAACTTCATCGCGCCCTCGGCGCCGCGCGCGAGGAACGCTTCGTAGCGCGCGTACTCGACCGTGAGCTCTTCGGCGCGCGCGAAGGCCACGGCGTCGAAACCCAAGCGTGCGGCCTCGATGCGCACGAGCTCGGCGCGCCGATCGGCGGAGAGCGCAGGCTTCGTCGCAGGCGACCGGGCAACCATCGGCGCACGAGGTTAGCGCGTCCTTGACCCTTGCGGCGCGGCCTGCACCACGGGCATGGTGCAGCGATGGGGCTCGAGCCACGCATCGTCTTCACCGAGAGCGCCGCGGGCGTGTACCCCGTGAACGTCGATGCGGTGCTGCTCGGCGCGTTCCTCCACGGTCTCGCGGCTCCGAAGGCGCGACGGCGCGCCGTAGACCTCGGCTGCGGCAGCGGCGTCATTGGGCTTCAGCTCCTCGCCGCCTGCGGCTTCGAGCACGTGACCTTCGTGGATCTGCACGGGGGGAGCATCGCCACGGCCGAGGGCAACGTGCGCGCCTCCGGCTTCGCCGATCGCTCGAGCTTCGCGTTCGAAGACGCCCGAGCCTTCGCCGAGACCGCCCGCGGCACCGCGAACCTCGTCGCGATCAATCCGCCGTATTTCGAAGCACATACGGTTACACTCTCGCCTTCGGCCGACAAAAACAGGGCCATCAGCGGATCGCTGCCGCTCTTCATGCAGGCGGCCCGTCAGCTCCTCGGTCGCGCGGGCCGTGTGGTCCTCGCCTACCCCGCCGCGCGCTTCGACGCGCTGATCGTCGAGGCGGTGCGCTCGGGGCTCGCGCCGAAGGTCGTGCGTTTCGTGCACGGCCGCGCCGGTGAGGCAGCGCGGCTCGTGCTCGTCGCGTTCGCAGCAGGCAACGTCGGCGGCATGGCGACGCTCGAGCCCCTCGTCGAGTGGGAGGCCACAGGGGGAGACGAGAAGACGAGACCCGCCATGACGCGCGAGTACCGCGAGGTGCTCACGCGCTGGCGCCAGTGGATCGGCGCGCCGCCCTTCGCCGAAGAGGCGTCACAGGCCCGGTGAGAACACCACGGGGTAGGTCACGGTCACGATGCCGTCGGGCGGCTCGGGAAACGTGAGACCCGAGACGACGCGCACCACGCAGCTCACGACCGCGGCGTCGGGCAAGTCGCTCCCCGCGTCGCTCGCGAGCGAGACCGAGCCTGCGCGGTCGATCACGAAGCGCACGGCCACCCGCCCCTCGAGGTTCGGGTTCTTGGCGAGGCCTGCTTCGTAACAAAAGCGAAGGCGCCCCGACTGCTGACGGAGGATCCGTTGGATCAGCTCAGCAGGGAGGCGCCCATTCGTCTCGACCGGAGCGGCACGAAGGCCCGGCGAGCGCGGACGATGCCCCGCGGGCCCGTCACGTCCACCCACGCCGCGCCCCCCGATGGCTCCCCGTGGTCCACCGACGGCCGCCACGTCGAGTCCGTGGATCGTGTCGAGCCCCACGAAGTCGCCGTCACCGCCGCCGCCGCGCGAGGAACCCGCCACACCGAGGCCGTCATGACCGAAGGCATCGCCCGGCACGGCGTCGAAGAGCGAGCCGTTGGCGGCGATCGCGTCACGCCCCAAAGCGCCCGCGAGCTCACTCCAAGGCGACGAGAGTCGCTGCTTCACAGCCACGTCCGCGCTCAAGATCCCGGCGAGACCAAACTCCTCTACCGCGCGCAGGAGCCGCTCTCGCGCCACGTGCGGATCGGGGTTGTCGGGAGGCCCCTCCACCGCGAGGCGGCCCTTTTGCGATCGCGACACGCTCGACCCCGCGCGCCCGGTCGGACCGGCAGCCGCTTGGCTCGCGCCGCCGCTCGGCTCCGAAGCCGCGGCCTCTTGCGAAGGCGGAGTGCGCTCGAGCTCACGCTCCGCCGAAGCTTGGAGCATGGCGCGCATGAAGAGGATTTGGTCACGCTCGAGCGCGTCTTGCGCGTCGGCCTCGAGCCCTTGCCTCGTGAACACGAAGACGCCCACGAGCGCGCCGTGGAGAGCCAGCGAAAGCGCCGTCATCGCGAAGGCCAAGGGGCTCAGCTGCTGCATGAGGCCCCGTGGAATCGCCTGTTCGGTCCCCGCCACCTCCACGCGCAGCGTGAAGAGCGAGCCCGCGAGCGCGAACTCCACCACGGCCCCCACCGGGAGATCCACCGACGTTGGGCGCGCCGTGAGCCCGTTCACGAGCTGCCACTCCCTCACGAAGCCGTCGAGCGAGCGCTCGGTGCCGTCGACACATACCCGGCCCGCGAGGTCCATCGGGAGCTCGAGAAGCACGCGTCCCGTCGAGGTGACGCGAACGTACTCCACGCGGTCAGCGCCGAGTGTCGCACGCGGAATGGGCAGAAATCCCCCCTCTCCGAGCGCGAAGGTTTCGCCGCGCGCCACGCGATGCGCGGCGAGCGCATAGGTTCCCCAGGAGACCGTGACGACGACGTCGCCCGCATCTCTTCTCTTTGTAGCTTGCATCTTTTTTCTCCGAAGCGAGCCGTGCCGTGCAGCATGCACGCATCGGAGCGCTGCCCTCACGCAGCACCCTTCCGCGGGCAAAGGAGCGTCCTCGCCGGGCGACCATCGCTCGGCGCTGCCGCACCTTCGGCTTGCACGTTCGAGGGTGCGCGCCACGTCGTCGAGCGTCGAGCGAACACGCCCTCGGCACGCTCACGATTCCGCAGGCAGCGCACGGCTCGCACGCGGAGCGCACGAAAACGAACAGCGTCGCCGTGCGATTCGCACGACGACGCATCTTCGAGCACGGCGCAGCGCGCTCGCTACGGGATGACCTTCGGCAGCACTGGATCGAGGAGCTCGACGAGCGCGCTGACCTTCGCCGCCACGTTCATGCTCGTGATCTCGGGCTCGTCGAGGTTCAGATCGAAGGGCACGAGGAGGCGCGCGTCGGCCTCGCCGAAGAACGCACGAAGGCCGCGCAGGTGGTCGTCACCCGCCGGCTTGCGCGCGCCGATGAGGCGCTGAATCTGCTGAATGCGCCCGTGCGGAACACGGTTGCCGCCCACGATCACGAGCTCGACCGCGGGACCGCGCTGCGGATCGGGCGCCTTGCGCGCGAAGCGCACGACGTACTGAGCCGCGATGGCTGCGGGCCCCGCCTTGCGCGAGAACACCTGCCCACGGCGCTCGAACGGCTCCGCGAGGAGCACGGGGAGGTGCTCTTCGAACGATCGGCACACGGATTCAATCGCCGGGTCGATGGGGACGGCGGCGCCTGGTCGCGGCGTGGTCGGCTTGGCAGACGCCGGGTTCGGCGTGGCGGGACGCGTGCCGATCGGGGCGGGAGTGGCACCGGGGCGGGCCGGCGGCGGCGGAAGCGACGGACGCGGCGCCCCCGTAATGACCGGACGAACGGGCAACGACGCCGGTCGACCGCCAGGCACGACGCCCGAATTGGGCGCACCGACGGGCCGCGGCGCGAGGCTCGGGCGGGCAGGCGGCTTTCGTTCGGAACCAGTGCTCATGGAAGGACCTCAGTGGCTTTTCGCCGCGGAGCGAAGAAACGTTCGGAAGCGTCGGAGCGGAACGGATGTTCCGGTAAAGCCGGCGAAGCGGCGGGAGCCTCTTGCGGCTTTTTTTCTCGACACCGACGGGAATTGCCGCGGCCGCTCAACGCTACCATGGGCCCCTCGGATGTGCACCGATGTTCAGGCCTTTCGCGCTGCTTTTCCTCGCACAGCGTCGGATCCATTGACCCAAAAAAGGGGGATTCAGTCGGCGCCGCGGAGGCGATCGAGCGAGATGGCCGCAGCGGCCCGTACGCTGAGGTGGTTGTAGTCGCTCGCGAAGCTCGTGATGGGCTCGATGAGCCGGTCGCAGGCGTCGAGGATCGAGCGAGGCATCCCCCACCCGGTCCCGAAGAGCAGGCACACGGGCTTGCCTTCGCCGGCGAGGAGCGTGCGTGCTTCGCGGTAGGTGGTGATCGAGAGTCCCTCGCGGCGCGCGCTGGTCGCCCAGAGCTCCACGTGTTCGCGACCGCCGAACGCCGCGTGGAGGTCCTCGAGCGTCGGCACGCAACGCACGATCTCGAGCGCGGTCTTGCGGTCGGGGATGCGCTTTCCGCTCGCCCCCTCGCGCCAGTGCCCCTGAATGCGCTCGACGAGCTCTCGCTGTGCAGCCACGGGATGGATCAGGAAATACGACGCGCATCCGTAGCTCTTCGAGCTCCGCGCAATGTCGTGGATGTCGAGGTTCGTGATGGCGGTCGTGACGATGCCGCCCTGCGCGTCGAGGATCGGGTAGTGAACGAGGGCCGTGTGAAGGCTTCGCATGTCAGAGGTCTCCTTCCGTAGGCGGCGCAGGACGCTTGCGGCGGGCGCGCTTCGCGGCTTTTTCGGCGGCGAGACGCGCCTCTTCGGCGGCCTTCGCGATCGCATAGGGCTCGTAGAGATCGGGGCGGCGCGCGGCGGTGCGCCGCTCGGCTTCGACCTTGCGCCACGCGGCGATGTGCTCGTGGTTCCCGCCCGCCAGCACCGCGGGCACCCCCGCCCCGCGAAACTCCGCAGGCCGCGTGAACTGCGGGTACTCGAGGAGCGCGTCGCCGTGGGACTCCTCGACGACCGAGTGGGCGTTGCCCAGCACACCGGGGCGCAGGCGAACGATCGCCTCGGTCATGGCCATGGCCGCGACCTCGCCGCCGCAGAGCACGAAGTCGCCGAGCGAGAGCTCCTCGTCGACATAGGACTCGTTGCGGGAATCGAACCCCTCGTAGCGACCGCACACGAACGCGAGCGCGGGCTCTTCGGCGAGGCGCTGCGCGTCGCGCTGACGGAAAGGCTTGCCCGCCGGCGTGAGCAAAATGCGCCGCGGACGCACGCCGAGGCGAGCGTCGAGGCTCTCGAGCGCTGCGACCATCACGTCCACGCGCAGGACCATGCCGCTCCCGCCGCCGTAAGGCGTGTCGTCGACGCTCCGATGGCGCCCGAAGCCGTGGTCGCGCGGGCTCTCGAACTCGAACGCGAGGAGGCCGTCGCGCACGGCCTGCCCGACGAGGGAGGCCTGGAGGAAACCTTGGAAGAGCTCGGGGAAGAGGGTGACGATCGCGATGCGCTGCGGCGCGCTCACGGCGTGATCTCCTCGATGGCTCCCGTGCGCAAGATCACGCGAGGAGCGCTCGCGTCGACGGCCTCGACGTAGCGGTCGAGCAGAGGCACTTCGACGGTGACGCCGGGAGCGTCGGCTTCCCCGGCCGCGGAGAGCGCCACCGTGAGCACGTCCGTCGATGGGTAGCGCTCGAAGGCCGTGACCTTTCCCTTCGCGGCGAGCGATCCGTCGGCGGCGCGCTCGAAGACCTCGGCATCGATGATGTCCTCGACGTAGAACTCACCCTCGTCGAGCTGCGGGAGGTCCGCGCGACGAACGACGATCGTGAGCCCTCGGAGCTTCTCGGCTTCTTCGACGCTCGAAACACCTGCAAACTGCACCGACTTGGTCGTGGCGGCCCCGCGCACGTCGCTCACGGTGAGCGAGCGGACGATCTGGCCCTCACGCTCGAGGTCGCACGCGAGCCCCGCGCGAAGCGTCTCGCTCGAGGGATCGTGCAGGTGAACGCGCACCGCACCGCGCAGGCCGTGGGGCTTCAAGAGGACGCCGAGAGGGATTCGTCGATCGTTCATGGGAAAATACACAGAAGGCCCAGGCGTGGGGCCTGAGCCTTCGAGAGCACACCTGGGAGGCGGTGTCAGGAGCGACCCGCCGGACGCGTGCTCAGTCCATGATGTCGAGGTGCACCTTGCGGCGCTCCTTCGACCCGGCTGCCGTGAGCACGGTGCGGATGGACTGGGCCGTGCGGCCGTCTTTGCCGATGACCTTGCCGATGTCGCTGCGGGCCACGCGAAGCTCGAGGACCGTGGCGGTCTCGCGCGCGTGCTCCGAGATGCGAACCTCGTCGGGCTTGTCGACGAGCTCGCGGACGATGGCCTCGAGCAGAGGCTTGAGCTCCATCGAGGACCTCAGGCCTGCGCGGCCGCTTCGCGGGCGTGACGGCGGAGGAGACCCGCGACCGTGTCGGTCGGGAGCGCGCCAACGCCCTTCCAGTAGGCGAGACGGTCGGCGTTCAGGTCGAGCTTGCCCGGGTTCTTCGACGGGTCGAAGGTGCCGATGGTCTCGAGGAAGCGACCGTCGCGCGGCGAGCGCTGATCGGTGACGACGACACGGTAGAACGGGTTCTTCTTGGAACCGTAGCGGGCGAGACGGATGTGAACGGCCATTTGCAGCTTTTGGTGCAGGGCGTGGCGAACGGACGCCACGGCGGACGGGCACGGGTAGCCGAGCCCCAGGGGATTGTCAAAGCCAAGTGAAACGGAATCGTCGATTCGGTCGCGTCGACCCGGCGCGCGCCGCGTTCAGGTGCCCACCGAGAGGATGCTGGTGAAGCGCAGCAAGAGCGGGAGCGCGCGCGCGCGGTGGACGACCGTGTGGACCTGCCCCTCGCGGAGGACCGTGCGCCACGCCGCGAGCGCGTCGCGATCCCGCTCGGCGCGCAGATCGAAGAGCGGCAGCTCCCATGTCGTCCGGAGCGGGAGGCGCGACATGGTGACGATGGCGTCGGCGTCGGCCTCGATGGTGGCGTCCGCCTCGGGGAGCGCACCGTCGTGGAGGATGACCGCGCCTCCGCGGAAATCGAGCGTGAGCGTGACATCGGCGTCGCGCGCGTGAAGCACGATGCGGCCCTTCATGGAGGCGAAGCGTGCGCGCGCCACGGGGCGTGCCGCGAGGTTTTGGCGCAGCAGCTCGGCGAGCATTTGAACGAGGCCGTTCTCTTCGGCTTCGTCGGTGATGCGGATGTCGACGGGGTGGTCGGCGGGGACGCTCATGCGATGTCGTCGTCTTCGACGTAGGCGACGGCCTGGATGAGCCCCTTGATGCGCTCCTTGGTCGCCTCGTCGACGCCCGCGAGGCTCACGCCGATGCCAGGGTTCGGCACGCCCGACGACACCGTGTTGACCCAGCGCACGACGCCGCGAACCTCGAACGCGTCATGCCCCGGCGGCTGGAAGCGAAGCTCGAGCTCCGTGCCCTCGGGCAGCGGCGTCATCGTCGAGACGAAGAGCCCGAGCTCGCTGACGTTCGCGATCGAAGCGTAGAGGAAATGCTCGCCGTTGCGCACGTCGACGACCCAGCTCACGGGGTGGCGGACGTTGCGGCGGCGGCTGATGCGACGGCTCGAGGGAGGCATGGGACGCGATCGTGGAAGGAGGTTACTGAACGCGCAGCGCGCCGCCGTTGATGCGGTTGTCGCTGTCGGCGGGACCCGAGGTGACCTTGAGGCGCTGATCGCCGAGGTAGAGACCGAAGTAGATCGTGTACGAGCCTGGGCCAAAGTTCGGCTCGAGCGCCGTCTCGAAGTCGTCGACGATCACGTCGCCGGCGCGCCAAAGGCTCGTGGGGAAGCGCCCCTTCGCGACCTTGTGGTCGCCGTTGTGGCGGCGTCGATTCTGGCCGTCCATGTGGACGAAGAAGTCGTAGTCGACGCTCACGGGGGCGTTCACCTTCAGGATGGTGCGCATGCGGAACTTGCGGCCGGGGCTCACGAACTCGAGCGGCTTGCCGGCCATGTCGACGATGTCGAGGCCCACGACCTCGATCTTGCCCTCGAGGTCCACGTGGAGCGGCCGCTGCGGGACGGGCACCTCGCTCGGCAGCACGGCGTCGAGCGGGTTCGCGTTGATCTCGCCCGCGGCGAGGGCGCTCGCGGCAAGCAAGACCTCGCTCGAACGATCGTCGAGCACGATCGCATTTCGCGGCGGCGTGGACTGCCCGCGCCAGAGCGCGTTGAGACGCGGGAGATCCGACCCGCGGAAGACGAGGAAGCGGCGGTGTGCCTGCGGGGCCGCGAGCCAGCGCGCCGCTTCGTCCACGGTGCCCACCGACGCGACGTCGCCGCCCGCGTAGTAGGAGGCTGCGCGCGTGCCGACGGCAAGCAGCGCGATTTCGTCGCCGCCCTTCTTGGACCGTGCGTAGCGCTCGAAGACGCCCTTTGGCGAGAGCTGGTCGGCGAGCTTCGGGTAGACGACGGCGTTCATGCCGAAGCCCGCGAGCGCCGCGGCGGCCACGACGCCTGCCGCGCGGCTGCCTTGGAGCAGATCGCCCACGAGCCCGAGGAGCACCAGCGGTGCGAGGCACGTCGGGATTGCCATGCCGATCGCGACGCCCCAAGGCTTGCCCGCCTGGTGAAGCACGAGCGCCACGACCACGGGCGCCACCACGAGGAGCGCCGGGAGGAGGAACGCGCCCGCGACAATGCGTTCCGCGGCGGCACCCGACCCGGCCGCGCGCGAGGCGAGGAGCTCGATGGGTTGAAGCCCGCGCGTGAGCGAGTGCAAGCTGAGCGGCTTCGCCTCGTCGAAAGCCCACGCGATGATGTCGGCCACGAGCAACGCGCCGAGAATCGCCGCAGCGAACGCCACGGGCACGCCCCACCAGAGGTTGACCAGCGCTTGGCGCGCCATGAGCGGAATCCCCATCGCCCAGGCGGCCTTCTGCGAGACCCCGAGCCGCAGCGCAACGGCGATGACGCCGAGCATGAGCGAGAGGCTCGCGAGACCCTTCGCAACGCCCCACTCCCAGCACGCGAGCACGTTGCGTGCAAGCTGCACGTAGCGCGACGGCTCGAACGGTTTGCCTTCGGCGCGCGGCGAGAGCAGTGCCACCCACAGGAGCGCCGCTGGCAACAGCACCGCGCGCGTGAGGTCGCCGGCGATCGCTTTGAACGCCTCGGGCACCGTGCCTCCGTGGACACCGAACGCGAGGAAGAGCTTGTCGGGCTGCTCGCGGAAATCGTGCTGCATGACGAGCACGAGCAGCACCGAAGCGATCGCCACCACGAGGCTCGGGCGCGCGCCCTCTTCGATGTCACGGAGCGCAAAGCCGATCGCGAGCGCGATGAGCGGCACGTGGAGGAACGGCACGGGCTCGAGGTAAGGCAGCGTGATCGCGTGGACGAAGTACGCGACGCCGAGGCCCACGACGACGAGGGTGCGCATGGCCTTCTCGGCGCTCGCCTCGACCGTGGTCATGCGACCGAGCGCGAAGGGCGCGAGGCCCGCCCACGGCACGAGCGCGTGGCCGAGATCGCCCGCGACGACGTCGAAGGTCGGCAGCGGCTTCACCGCACGCGGAAGCGCACCGAGCCAATAGCTGAACGAGCCCGTCGCGGTCGCGCCGTAGGCGGTCGCCGCGCGCGCCGCGAGGATCGCGGCACCGAGCCCTGCCACGAGCGCTACACCCGCACCAAACACGTCGAGGACCACCGCGCCTTCGAGGCCCATCACGAGGCCTGCGAGACCGACGGAGGCCAGCGGCAGCACCGCGCCGAAGATCACGCCGCGCGCGAGCACGGCCGCGACGAGCGCCACGAGACCGAAGACGAGCCCCGACACGCGCGGCCCGATGGAGCTGCCGCCCCGTGCGAGGCCAAATGCCGCCGTGCCAAGGCCGAGCGTGGCGGCGCTGACCGCGACGATGGAGACGAGGTCGCCGATGAGCGCGTGCGCCTGCACCGCGAAGAGCGGCGTGGTCACGAGGGCGACGACCGCGAACACGGCCGCACGCGAGTCAGCCGCTCGGCGCGCCACGGCGTGAACGACGAGCGCCGCGACGATGGCGAGGAGCACGAACGGCAGGCGCCCAGCCCACTCGCGCAGCCCGAACGCCGCGAAGCCCGCCGCGGACATGAGAAACGGGAGCTCGCCGCGCCCGAGGTCGTCGAGGTGCGGCATGGTCGGGTCCGCGTCGGCGATCGCGAGCTTGTCGGCGTGAAACACGTTCACCGCGAGGCGACGGGCGAGCTCGGCCACGTTGAGCTCGTGCGGATCCCAAAGCCCCGCACGCGAAGGCAGCGGAACGAGCGCGCAGGCGACGACCGCGACGACGAGCGAGACGACCCAAGGGCGCACGAAGCCGAACGCCGCGGGCACGAGCGACGTAGGCTCCGCACCTCGCGCTTCGGGTGACGCCTCGGTAGGGAGGGCGGCCGAGGGCTCGGCGTTGAGCGAGTCGGAGGGCGAAGTGTCGACCATCGCGCGCGGCCTTAACGCAGCTTTCGTGCGGATTGAAGGACCGAGCACGCCGTCGCGTACGGCCCCGACGACCCGATTCCGTGAAGGCTGCACGGAGTTCGTCGGTCCGCACGGAATTCCCATCGCCAAGCGCCGCCCGCTGAGCTAGCGGGCACCTCCGACCAGCACGCGCCCCACGGCTAGGAAGGATGACGCAGGAATACTCCGTGTATTTCCAAGACGACGACCGAACGTAGGGTGCGCCTCCGCCATCTCGATTCCCTGCCAGCGCCGACGCCCCCCGAGTTCTCCATGCCTGCCTCCGCCCGAAAAGGCCCGCGAGCCGATACATCCAAGTCTTCCACGAAGCCGGCCCCTCGCACCGGCGCAAAGGGAGCGAAGGCACCGAGCGCGGGAACGCGAAGCGAGCGCACGTCGACGAAGGGGTCTCCGAAGCCCGCGGCCACGAAGCGCACCGCGAAGACGTCGCCGCAGGGAAAGCCTTCCGCGAAGCCACACGCTTCCGCAAAGTCTCCCGCGAAAGCGGCCACGAAGGAGCCCGTGAAGGCCCCGCGCAAGCGCCCGGTCGACGACTCCGCGCCCGAGCTCCCCGAGCTCCTCGAGACGGAGGTCGCGAGCGGTGAGCGCGCCGAGCGAACCCCGAAGCGACGCCGCCCGATCGAGGTCGTGACCGAGGGGCCCTTCAAGGCAGGGACGGTGGCGATCATCGGGCGACCGAACGTCGGCAAGTCCACGCTCGTCAACGCGCTGCTCGGTGAAAACCTCACCATCGTCACCTCGCGCCCACAGACCACGCGCGACGCGATCCTTGGCGTGCGCACGCTCGGCAAGCGCCAGCTCGCCGTGCTCGACACCCCGGGCCTTCACAAGAGCGGGTCGAAGCTCGGCACCCACATGAACGCCGCGGTCAGCGAAGCCGTCGAGCGCGCCGACCTCGTGCTCTTCGTGACGGAGGCGCCCGTGAAAGGCAGCTCGGTGCGCACGGCCGATCGCGAGATCCTCGAGCGCCTCGGACCGAACGCGAAGGTGGTCCTCGGCCTCAACAAGGTCGACGAGGTTCAGCCGAAGGAGCGCCTCCTGCCGATGCTCCAAGCCCTCGCGAACGTGCGACCTTTCCTCGACATCGTGCCGTTCTCGGCGCGCGACGAAGACAACGTCGACCGCCTCTTCACGGTCCTCGCCGAGCTCCTCCCCGAGGGTGAGCCGCTCTTCGACGAGGAGACGCTCACCGATCGCCCGATGCGCTTCTTTGCGGCCGAATACGTGCGCGAGCAGCTGCTCCGCAAGATCCGCGACGAGATCCCACACGGGGTCGGCGTCGTCGTCGACGTGTGGGAGCCGCGCGAGCGCTTCGACCACATCGAGATGACCGTGCTCGTGGCGCGCGAATCGCACAAGCCGATCGTCCTCGGCGCCGGTGGCGAAATGCTCACGCGCATCGGCTCGGAGGCTCGCGCGCGCCTCGAGAAGCTCACGGGCCGCCAGGCCGTCCTCAAGATCTTCGTCCGCGTCGAGCCGGGTTGGTTCGACCGCGCCGATCGCCTCCGCGACCTCGGCTACGCCTCCGCGACCACGCCCGAGCGCCCCCTCGTCTGAAACATCCATGACCCGTCATCGCCGACGCCTCGCCACTTCCTCCCTGCCCGCCTCTGCGAGCGGCCACCCGATCGTTGCGATCGTCGGCCGCCCGAACGTCGGCAAGTCGACGCTCTTCAACCGCCTCGCCCGCGCAAAGCTCGCCATCGTCCACGACGAGCCCGGCGTCACGCGTGACCGCCACTACGCGAGCACCATGCTCTACGGGCGCCCCATCGTCGTCGTCGACACGGGCGGTTACGACCCGGAGGACGAAGATCCGATGAAGACCGGCATCGCGAGGCACGTGCGCGAGGCCATCAAGGAGGCGGACGTCATCGTCTTCGTGAGCGATGCCATGACCGACCTCACGCACGCCGATCGCGCGGCCGTCGATCTGCTCCGCCGCACCTCGAAGCCCGTGCTCTTCGTGGCGAACAAGGCCGACTCGCCTCGCCTCGACGGCGACGCGTTCGAGCTCTACCGCCTTGGCGTGAAGGAGGTCATCCCGGTGAGCGCGCTCCACGGGCGCGGCATGCAGGAGCTCGAGCTCCACGTGTACAAGCACCTGCCCCAGGCCACGCCGGAGCCCACGCCGGAGCCCGAAGAGCGCCTGCCGCGCATTGCGCTCATTGGGCGACCCAACGCCGGAAAATCCAGCCTTTTGAACCGGCTTCTCGGCGAAGACCGCATGCTCGTCGACTCGATGCCGGGCACCACGCGCGACGCCATCGACGCCCTCGTCGAGGTCGAGGGCCAGAAGTTCATCGTCATCGACACGGCCGGACTGCGACGCAAGGCCAAGGTCATCAAGGCGGACGACGCCGTCGAGAGCATGTCGACGCACGCGACCGTCGAGACGATCGAGCGCGCGGACATCACGATCCTCGTGTCGGACGGCAGCGACGGCGTCGCGGAGCAAGACGCCAAGATCATGGGCCTCGCCGCCGATCGCGGCCGCGCGCTCATCATCGCGGTCAACAAGTGCGACCTGCTCTCGAAAGACCAGCTTTCGAAGGCGGAAGAAGACGCGCGCGACAAGCTCAGCTTCGCGCCCTGGGCGCCGCTCGTGCGCATCAGCGCGAAGACCGGCCGCGGCGTGAAGGATCTCGTGAAGGCGATCGTCGAGGTCGACAAGGCGTTCCACGGCCGCGTGACCACGGGCGCGCTGAACCGCTTCTTCGCCGAGGTGCTCGAGCACCGTTCGCCCCCGACGAAGGACGGCAAGGCGCCGCGCATCTACTTCATCACCCAGGCCGAGACGGCGCCCCCGACGTTCGTCGTCATCACGAACGCGCCCGACTCGATCCACTTCAGCTACCAGCGCTACGTCTCGAACCAGCTGCGCAAGACCTTCAACCTGAAGGGCACGCCAATCCGTGTAATCTACAAGGAGAAGCGCAAGCGTGCGAAGGGCGCCCCCAAGGGGACCTTCGGGCTCACGCCGCACGGGCGCGCCGCCATCGACGACGCCGAAGAGACCGACGGCGACGACGAGAACTGAGCGCTCAGGGGCCGCTGACGACGAACGTCGGCCCCTCGCTCGGGGCGAAGACGTCCATCGGCTCGACGAGGCCGCGCAGCACGTGACTCCCGCACGCGCGGAAGTCGTGATGCGAGGTCTCGGCCACACGGCGGCTCACGATCGTGGGCTCTTCGAGCGGACGGCAAAGCGCGGCGATGCGTGCCGCCGTGTTCACGGCGGTGCCGATGACCGTGAAGTCGAGGCGCCCCGGCGCGCCCACGTTCCCGTAGATGACCTCGCCGGTGTGAAGGCCCACGCCGCTGAATATCGGCACCTTCGTCGCTTCGGCACGCGCGCGCTCGGCGATGTGGAGCTCCTCCGCGGCGGCGAGGGCGCCCGAGACCGCGCTCGTCCAGTCGTCGCCCTGGACCGGGAAGATCGCGAGCAGTGCGTCGCCCATGAATTTCAGCACCTCGCCGTCGTGGCGGTGCACGGCGTCGACGACGATCTCGAACCAGCCGTCCATCGCCGCGACCATCGCCTCATCGCCGTAACGGCGCGTGAGGTCCGTGAAGCTCCGCACGTCGCAGAACCAAACGGCGGCGCGGATGCGCTCGCTCTCACCACGGTGAATGCGCCCCGCGAGCACCTTCGGCCCCGTACGCCGACCGAGGTAGGTCTCGACGATCGTATGCGAGAGGCGGCGCCACTCGGAGGACTCGATCGCGAGCGCGAGCACGGGCGCGAGCGAGCACACCGTCGCGACGTGCGCCTCCTCCCAGCCGCCCGGTCGATCGGTCCAGCAGCTCAGCACGTGCGTGTCGCCGCGGACCGAGCAGACGGGCACCGCGACGTAGTCGGTCGCGCCCTGGTCGCGGAAGTCGCGGACGATCGGGAACGCTTCGAGCCCCTCGCCTGCCGCGACGCGGAGGCGCAGCGGGGTTCGGGAGCTCATCACGGCATGGAGCGGGCTCTCGAGGTGCTCGCGCTGGTCAAGGAAGCCCCAGGGGCGGCTGTGCGACGCGACCTGAGCCGTCGCACGAGACCATGCGAAGCCGATGCCCGCGAGGGCCGGGTGCACCGTGAGCACGGCGAGGCTGACGCGACCCGGGTCGACCCCTGCGCGGACCAAGCCCTCGGCGACGGCGCGCAGGACGACGTCAAGCGTGAGCGCACCGGCCGCGATGCGGGCCACTTCCGCCACGAGCTCGGAGTCGGACGTTGGAGCAGACACCGCGTGAGCTTGCCCCAACGGCGAGGCGGGTCAACAAAGAACCCCGCTCGAACCGGAACGCCGACCTCGATGCGCGCATCCTGCACGCATTCGCAAACGGTTCGCCCTGCCTGACGCTCGTGGCCTCGCTTCGCCACCAGCACCTTCGTGCGGTGAGGTTCAGGCGACCGCGACGACCGGCTCCGCGGTGAGGAGGAGCTCGCTCACCTGCCCCAAGAGGCCGACGTCGTGCACGTCGTGGGCGAGGCGCGGCACGCGGAGCACGGGCATCGTGGAGCTCCAATCGCGCGCGAGGTCGGCGAGGAGCTTCGCGTCGCGCTCGGCGATGCGGTGCGCGTCTTCATAGGCGTTCGCGATGCGTTCACCGGCGTCGTCCTCGAGCGTGCCACCTTCTGCGACGAGCCCCGCGGCGTAGACGCGCGCACGCTCGGCCAGCATGGCGTCCGAGGCCTCTCCGCGCGGTGCGAGGTGCACCTGGTTCAAGATGAAGCCGCCACAGGGCATGCGCGACGCGCGGAGGCGCCCCGCGAAGAAGAGCCCCTCCTGCACCGCGACCGGCGAAGGCGAAGCCACGACGAGGAAGCGCACGTCGTCGCTCGCAAGGAAGCGCTGCACGGCAGCCGCACGCTCCTTGAAGCCACCGAAGAGGTCGTCGAGCTGCGCGAGGACCTCCGCCATGTCCGCCAAGAACTCGCCGCCCGTGATCTTCCCGAGACCCTTCAGCACGACGCTCGCGCTCTTCGCGAGGATGTTGAGCGAGAACTTCCCCGAGCTCTCGAACGCCTCGATGAACCAGCGCATCGCCGCCGAATCGAGGGCGTCGACGAGCTTTTGCGGCGCGTCGAGGAAGTCGAGCGCGTTCGGCGTGGGCGGAGTGTCGAGGATCACGAGATCGAAGCGCGGGTCGTCCTTCACGGCCACGAGCTTCTCCATCGCCATGTACTCCTGCGTACCGGCGAGCGAGGAGCTGATCTGCTGGTAGAGCTTGTTGCCGAGGAGCTTCTCGGCGCGCTCGGGGCTCGAGGAGTGCTTGCGAACGAGCTCGTCGAAGGTGCGCTTCGTGTCGAGCATCATGGCGGTGAGCGAGCCGCTCGCCGGGAAGCCTGCGTCTTCGAAGCGCTGCGGATCGACGGTCATCGCCTCGGCGGACTGCATGTCGATGCCGAGCGACTCCGCGAGGCGACGCGCCGGATCGATGGTGAGCACGAGCACGCGCTTGCCGCGACGCGCCGCTGCGACGCCGAGCGCCGCCGCCGTGGTGGTCTTCCCGACGCCGCCTGCGCCGCACGTGACGAGCACGCGGTGGGATTCAATGAGCGATTCGATGGGGGCTTGCACGTAGGCCTCGTTGCTCACTCGGTGAACTCGCCTTCGGGGAGGTTCGAGAAGCGCGTGTACTCGCGCTCGAAGCGCACCTTCACGGTGTCGGTGGCACCGTTACGGTGCTTGGCGAGGATGATCTCCGCGATGCCCTGCTCCTCGGATTCCTCCTTGTTGTAGTAATCGTCGCGGTAGATGAAGATGATGTTGTCGGCGTCCTGCTCGATGGCGCCCGACTCGCGGAGGTCCGAGAGCATGGGCCGCTTGGACTTCTCGCTTCGCGACTCGACTGCGCGATTGAGCTGCGAGAGCGCGATGACGGGGAGCTTGAGCTCCTTCGAGAGGCCCTTGAGACCGCGGGAAATCTCGCTGATTTCTTGCTCGCGCGAGGTCACGCCGTCGCGGCCCTTCATGAGCTGAAGGTAGTCGATGATGAGCAGGCCGACGCGCGTCCCCTCGCTCTTGTGCTCGTACTCGGCGATGAGGCGACGCATCTTGGCGCGCACCTCGAGGAGCGTGACGCTCGGCGTGTCGTCGATGTGAATCGGCAAGCGGCTGAGGAGCGCCGCCGCCGTCGTGAGCTTCGCCCAATCTTCCGTGGTGAGGGCGCGGCTGCGCATCTTGCTCACGTCCACGCGCGCCTCGCTGGCGAGCATACGGTTGGTGAGCTGCTCGCGCGGCATTTCGAGCGAGAAGACCATCACGGCGACGCCAGGTACCTCCGAGCGCTTCCCCGGTTGGTCGGGGCTCTCGACGATGCGCGGGCGCGAGACGTTCTGGGCGATGTTCAGAACGAACGACGTCTTGCCCATACCGGGGCGCGCCGCGACGATGGAGAGGTCACCTTCGTGGAGGCCGCTCGTGAGGCGGTCGTAGCGATCGAAGCCCGTCGGCACGCCCGTGACCCAGCTGCCGTTCTGCGCCGCGGCCTGCATTTTCTCGAACGAGCGAATGAGAATCGGGCGAATGTGCTCGACGCTCGAGGAGCTGCCCGTGCGCGCGATTTGGTAGATGCTCTGCTCGGCGCGGTCGATGAACGCCTGCGCGTTTCCGTAGTCGACGTAGCCCTCGGCGACCACGCGCTGGGCCGCGAGGATGATCTGCCGCACGCGGGACTTCTCGAAGACGGTCTCGGCGTACGCCTCCACGTTGGCGAGCGCGGGCGCAACGTTGAGGAGCTCGGTGAGGAAGGGCATGCCGCCGACCTGCTGCAAGCGCTCACGGTCGCGCAGGTACGAGCTCACCTGAATGTAATCGACGGGCTGCCCCTTCTCGCGCAGCTCGAGCGCCGCTTCGAAGATGCGCCGGTGCGCTTCGGAGTAGAAGTGCTCCGCGCGCAAGAACTGGAGGACCTTGTCGATCGCGCTCGGGTCGATGAGGATCGCGCTGAGGATCGCCGCCTCGGCGTCGAGGTCATTCGGAGGAATGCGGCCGTCGGGCGACGGGAGCTCGGGCTGTCGTTCACGACGGGGGTAATCGGCGGCCATGCAGCGTTTCGCTTTACCCTAAGCGATGGTCGGCGAGGAAAACGTCGCGCCGGAAAAGCGAAAAGGCAGACCTCTCGGCCTGCCTCTCGCGTTCCTTCGAGCCCTACTGGGCCTGCAGGTTTTGGCCTTCTCAGGCCTTCGTGATGTCGACCTTGAAGGTCGCGGTCACGTCGTGGTGGAGCTGAGCCTTCACCTCGTGCGTGCCGAGGGTGCGGAGCGCGTCGCCCGCGTGGAGCTTCTTGCGGTCGATCTCGAAGCCGAGACCCTTGAGGGCGGCCTCGAGGTCCTTCGTGGTGACCGAGCCGAACAGGCGACCGTCGTCGCCCGCGCGCTGCGTGAGCTTGATGACGACGTTGCCGAGCTTCGTGGCGAGGTCCGTGGCTTCCTTCTTGGCGCGCTCGGCACGGGCGGCCGCGACGGCCTTGTCGTGCTCGACACGCTTCACGGCGCTCTCGGAGGCCGGCACCGCGAGCGAGCGCGGGAGGAGGAAGTTGCGGGCGTAGCCGGGGCGAACCTTGACGAGTTCACCGGCCTTGCCGAGGTTCTTGACGTCCGAGTGGAGGATGACTTGGAGGGTCGAGGGCATGGTCGTGCTCCGAAAGTAAGAGGATCAGGCCTCGGCCGCTTCGTCGCCTTCCGGCGCTTCTTCTTCGACCTTCACGCGGGCTTCGACCGGCGGGTCGACGAGGCCGAGCGAACGCTCGCGCGACTCCTTCTCGTCGTCGTCGGTGGCGGCCTCGATGCGCGCGAGCTTGAGCTGCTCGGGGTCGATCTGAATCGTCGAAACGTCGACGCGGTCACGGAGCTTCACCGTGAGGAACTTGAGGCAGAAGTCCGCGATGCGGAGGTTGCGCTCGAGCTCCGCCACGAGGCCGCCCTGGCCCACGTAGTTGAGGTAGATGTACACGCCACGGCGCTGCTTCGCGACCGGGTAGGCGAGCTTGCGGCGGCCCCACGACTCGACCTTCACGAGCGTGCCCTTTTCACGGGAGATGATGTCCGTGAGGCGGTTCTGGAGCTTCTCGGCTGCGTCGGGGTCGACGTCGGGGCGGAGAACGAAGATCGTCTCGTATTCGTTGGCGCGATTGGCCTTGGTGGTGCCGCTCATGAATGACCTTTTGGGGTGTGCCCGCACGGCGTACGCGCGAGCAAGGTTCGCTGGGACCGGCGGGGCTAGCAGCGATGGGGCAGCCGCTCAACGAAAAACGGACGAAAGCGTACGAAGACCGCTCACGCGCCGGGCTTCACGGCGTTCGCGAGCGTGGCGGCCTTGCCCGCGTTGCCGGCGAGGAAGGCCTCGACGACGGGCTGCACCTTCGCGAGGGCGGCGTCGAGCTGACCGCGCTCGTAGGCGTCGAAGCGCGCAAGCACGAAGTCGGCGACCGTACCCTTGAACCCAGGCCCGGGGCGACCGATGCCAATGCGCACGCGCGCGAACTCGGGGGTACCGAACTTCGCTTGGATGTCGCGGAGGCCATTGTGGCCCGCATGGCCGCCGCCCACCTTCGCCCGGAGCTGCCCGAGCGGCACGTCGAGCTCGTCGTGGAGGACGACCACCTGCGCCGGCGGAACCTTGAAGAAGGCCGCGGCGGGCTGCACGCACTGACCCGAGAGGTTCATGTACGTGAGGGGGCGAAGCAAAACGACCGACTCCCCCGCAAGGGAACCGGTCGCGTATTCGCCGCTGAACTTCTCGCGAAAGGGCGTGGCGTTGGCCGCGCGCGCGAGAACGTCGAGGGCATCGAAGCCTGCGTTGTGCCGCGTCGATTCGTATTCCCTTCCCGGGTTTCCGAGACCGACGAGCACAAACACAGCGGCTTACTTCTTCTTCGCGTCCTTCGCGGGGGCAGCCTTGGCTGCCGCGGCTGCCGGGGCAGCGCCAGGAGCGCCAGGAGCGGCTTCCTTCTCGGCCTCGGGCGCGTTGACCGCGACGATGGTCTGCTCGGGGGAGAGGCGGATGGTGACACCCTCGCCAATCGCGACGTCCTTTACGGACACGTGGCCGTTGAGGTCGAGCGCGGTGACGTCGACGGTGACCTTGACCGGGATGCGGTCCGGGGTGCAGCGCACGGGGAGCGTGCGGTAGATCTGGCGAAGCACGCCGCCCTTGAGGAGACCGACGGGCTTGCCCGTGGTGACGAGGGGGATCTCCGCGTCGACTTCACGATCGAGCTTCACCTCGATGAAGTCCACGTGCTCGAGCTTGCGCGAGATGGGGTGGACCTGGAACGACTTCACCATCGCCAGGATTTCGCTCTTCCCCTCGACTTCGAGCTTCACGACGCTGTTCTTGCCGTGGTCGCTCGTGAGCACCTTGTGCATTTCCTTCGGGTCGACAGAGACCGCGAGGGCCGCGATTTCCTTGCCATAGGCGACGGCGGGGAGATGGCCCTCGGCGCGGACGCGGCGCGCTGCGGGCGTGCCGTTCGTGTTGCGGACCTTGGCGTGAAGAACGGTGATGTTCGTGCTCATCGGAAACGACCTCGGGCGGACCAAAAGCGGACCGCAAAATCAGGACGGCGGGGTATGCCAGATGCGCCGAGCGTTGACCAGAGAAAAGCGAAGCGACCCGGCACCGCCCTGCCCCACGCGCCCCCACGAGGCCGGAAGCGCAGCGCCCGGCACCGCCCTGCACCCGCGCGCCCCCACGAGGCCGGAAGCGCAGCGACCCGGCACCGCCCTGCCCCACGCGCGGTGCCAC